>NZ_JAOUSE010000026.1:0-767 GCF_025660415.1 Pallidibacillus thermolactis | reverse complement strand
CTTTGAATTAACTTTCCGAGATTGGGACGACGAAAAACAAAAATACTAAAGAGTAACCAATTTAATAAGCTTATACCATGTCCCAGTAGCTCAGCTGGATAGAGCACGATTGAGTAAGCTTCTCCGAATCAACTACAGCGTACCAATCGAGCCACATCTTTGAATTAACTTTCCGAGATTGGGACGACAAAAAACAAAAATACTAAAGAGTAACCAATTTAATAAGCTTATACCATGTCCCAGTAGCTCAGCTGGATAGAGCACGATTGAGTAAGTTTCTCCGAATCAACTACAGCGTACCAATCGAGCCACATCCTTGAATAAACTTTCCGAGATTGGGACGACAGAAAACAAAAATACTAAAGAGTCACCAAATTCATAACCTTATACCGTGTCCCAGTAGCTCAGCTGGATAGAGCAACGGCCTTCTAAGCCGTCGGTCGGGAGTTCGAATCTCTCCTGGGACGCTAACTAATGAAAAGGGATTCTATCATAGATTTTATATCTTTGATTAGAATCCCTTTGTTCTTTAATAAAAGAAGAAAGGTCACCGATCAGTTTCTCCTATATAAACATTTGAAACTAAAAAAATTTTTTGGTTCGGCTCTATAATAAATGTTGGGGTTTTCATACAATTTTGGTCAAAAAAAAGACACGCAACCCCGTCATTCTTTTATACTTGAATTGTCCAGAAACAAGCAAAAAGAATGGAGTTGCGTGTACTATGAATTCTATCATGAATATCCCAGGATTAAAAGACTGTCAGG
>NZ_JAOUSE010000025.1:0-41430 GCF_025660415.1 Pallidibacillus thermolactis | reverse complement strand
GATTATTGTCTGTACGCTTCGATAACATCCTAAATTTCCCCCGTTAACCAAGAATTCTATCCCTATTATACAAAAAAAGCCTGTAGATTTGGCCACTAGTTTAGGGACTTTGTCTACAAGCTGAGAACCCTTGTATACCAAGGGTTCTTTTATATGGAGCATACCGGGCTCGAACCGGTGACCTCTTCGCTGCCAGTGTGGGTTGGCAAGATTTTTTAGAATTTCACAAGTTATAAAAAGCTTTATTTAGTAACATTTCAAAGCAATTTCATACCAACTAGAAACAACATAAACAAAAAAATACGTCGGCATTTTGTCGGCAACGGTCGGCAAAATGTCGGCATATTTTATGCATAAAAAAAAGACCGATTTACACGGTCTAATGTCTTTTAAAGAAAGAAAAAAGTTAAAAGGGATATAATAATTTTGGGAAAGAAGATTTCTTAACTTAATGAAACACATTATTATTGAAATTAAGGAGGGAAAAACTCTCCTTATTTATGTTGTATAAACATTTGTAGTAATATTTCCCAATCATTCTTAATCTTTTTTATTTCTTTTTCTAATCTGTCCAGTTTATTAGTTGCATAATCCAATAAACAATCTAATTCATCCAAATCCGATTGCAATTCAATCCACCTCACTTGGATTATACAACTATTAGGTATTTTTAACTAGGTATTTACACACGAAGATAAAGTGGGGCATTTATGAAAATATCATGATTATATAGAAAATATTTTAATTATCTTGTCAACAAATAACAATTTTTTTATAATAATATTCAAGTCATAATATAGTGAAATTTCTATAACAATTTATTACTTCAAATAGGCAAAATGGGATTTTAACATCCCTCTTCTATTCATTAGGTATTAAGAATTCAATTTTTATGATTATTGTTTCCTACCTATAAAATTATAAGGAATATAATAATATTTATTTTGTTAATATAATACAATATTTAGAATTTAATTATTTTTTAATTAATGGGGGAAGATTTATGAAAACTCAATACATTGTCGGTTCAATGTTCTTATTAACTGGGTGTTTAATGTACTTTTTAGAAAGATTAGTCAGTTCCGCTGTACATATTTCAGGTAACTTCGTAAACGAAAATACTCTCCGTATTTACCCAGAATCATACATTCTCTCCTTTTCACTTATCATTATAGGGGGAATTTTAATAGCAATAGCTGAATATAGAAGAAACAAAAATAAAGGTAAATAGAAAAAGTGTATATTAAATATTCTATAAACAAAATGGTTCTTCTGAACAATTCAAAGACACAAAATATGTGTTGAAATGTTTCAGACGAACCATTTTATATTTTTAAATTTTAAAATAAATTCAAAAAATTTAAATGGAAAATATTTACATATTTTTACTTTTTTTGTAATATCTATATGAATTTATTATTTTAAAATAGGGGGGTTTATTTTGAGAAAAATATTTATTATTTTTAGTTGTTTAGTTCTATTCTTTGGTTGTTGGAATGTTTTACCTCGAAAAGCAGATGCCCTAAGTGGTAACGAACCAACTTATACATATTGGTTGCAATCATCTTCTACTCCATATAAAACTTCATACGGTAAATGGGTTACCAGATCTGGTTATTCTCATGGACCTATGAAAAAAACATATAGTTATAGTACTAATACTTCATTTAGCATAGAAAGTTCTGCTGGAATTTCTAAGAATAATATAAAAAGTGGTTTATCTGTTTCTTTTACTGCAGGTAAAAAAATATCTACATCAGCGACATGTACAATTCCCAAAAATAAAAAAGGAGCTTATCAGACTAGAGATGTATATAAACACTACAAAGTAAAAATGGACCAATGGAAAAGTATTGATGGACGCAAATCAAAAACAGGAGCCACTAAAACTGTCAAAATTAAGAAAAAAGTAAGTATTGAAGATAGATGTCATATTATAAATAAGTAATTAACCTATTAATAAGGTTGTTCGTTAACGTTTAATAAAGTTATCGAACAACCTTATTTTGAAAAGATAGACCCATCTAGGTTTTAGATGGGCTTTTTTTATTTATAAATAAAAAGAAGTGCATTTCGTCCTTCAATTTATTCTAAGTCTTTCTTATAAACCCAGGATATAATCTCTTTCAACAACACCCTATCGGATTTGACTTGCTGAATCGTATAAGTTTGTCCTTTTACCCAATTTGGAATTGTTTGCCCAGTTGCATAATGAGTAGCAGAAGATTTAATTTTTACTTTATCACCTACCTTAAATTCTCTCACATCGCAACCACCTATTGGAATAATCAATTTTTGGCCAACATAGATAGTATCAGAAGTTAATCCATTAGCTTCTTTAATCTGTTCAATGGTTACACCATATTTCTGCGAAATTCCCCATAATGTATCTCCAGGTTTAACAGTATATGTTCCGGTTGATGTGTTTTCTTTAGGTTTTGAAGGTGAAGAAGATTTTTTCTTTAAATTAAAATGTTTAGCAATTCCAACAGCATGTGCTTCACCAATTTTCTTCAAATTACTTTCACTCTTCAAGAATTCAGCATCTTTTTTCGTATCTATAAACCCGTTTTCCGTTAAAACTGCCTTCATTTTTGATTCTCTTAAAACATGATAATTCTCCTGTTTCTTACCACGGTCACGGAATCCACTAAATACCTTCATTACTTCACCATGAACGTCGTTTTGAAGGTTTTTTGTCGATGAACCAACGCCAGGATATACATAAGACTCAAAACCTGTTCCTCCGCCTGCATTAATATGGATAGAAACATAGGCATCAGCATTCCAGTTGTTTGCTTCTTTCGTTCTTGCTGATAAGGACTTTGTTGTATCGGATGTGCGAGACATTTTCACTTGAACACCAGAGTAGTTGTTTAATAGGAAGTCACGTGCATACTTAGCAATTTTTAATGTTAAATCTTTCTCTTTTAAGCCATTAGCAACAGCACCTGGATCAGTTCCACCATGTCCTGGATCAATAAAAATACGTACCATTATTTATCCTCTCCTTTATAAAAATTAAAAGCCGACTTAATTAAGTCAGCTTTATGCCCCTTTTTTATCGTTTTTTAATACATCAACGGCATTTTGTAATTTATCTGGTATGGGTAGCCCTGCTCGTCCAGCATTTTCTAAGATGGATAACAATTCATTGGCTAAATAAAAAAAGATTGTTGCATCACGAAAAATATCATTTTGACCACCTAATGCTTCATCGATTAAATGAGCAACTGCAACAATCGCAAAAATCATGACCTTTTTAAAAATCCCTTTAAAACCAACTTTGCTAGATAGCTTCCCTTCGAGAGCTGATGCAAATAAACCAGTCACATAATCAATAAATACGAATGCCAGTAAAATGCCCATTAGCGTTGACCACCCTCCCCATAAGTAACCAACTAAACCGCCGAGGGCGGTCACTATAACTTTAAATGCTTGTTCCATATTGATCCTCCTTTTGTAGGCAAAATAAAAGCACCCCAAAGGATGCTTTCATTACTTTAAAAGTTTAATTAGATTGCTTTTTTGTTCTGGATTTAATCCAGAACCATTCTTTAACCACTCTTCTACTAACTTATACATTCCCCAAGGGTGCAAACTTATTTTCTCACTATCACCAATTTTATTACCTATATCAACTTTCCCGTTAATATAAGTATGAAACCAAGGAGATGAAGCTTTATTATAATTAGAAAGGTCCTCTTTGTTCCAAGACATTTTAGTTACCTCCTTCCTTTATCTATATCAGTATTCGACAAAATAGGTCTAAATCCCTTTTTTTACAAAATAACCCCACCTAATCGACAATTTAAATATTTATTTTTTGTTTCAGATACTATGCCAAGAGATATTCATAATGTCCTCTACGGTCGCTGCTGATATCACCATAGGCTCTAGTTGATCACGAAGTTTAGAAATACATTCATTTTTATGTTTCACCGAGACTACATATAGATTATTGAATTCTTCTTTGTTAACAGTGACTCGCACACATTCACCGTTTTTCTTGGCAGTCAAGGTATGTTCCGTGATAATATCCGTGTCAAACAATTCCTTTGTGTCTCGGAGATTCAATTGTGCTTCCTTGTCATAAGAGAAATGGTAGATTTCTTCTCGAATTTTATGCTTAAATCCATTCAGAATATGGTATTCACATGCTTGATTTAGTTCGTTCAATTTAGATATTTTTAATTGTTGTAATTGGAACTCAACATCTTTCACTAGTTCTCCATTCTCGTATCTAAATATAAATGGATTTTTAAGTACCTCATGGTCTTCCCTTATATTCATTGAAATTTCTCCATCTACATTAGACGGATGTGAAGAAACTCCTTCTAAACGTCCCTCAGAATCCAAAGTAAAGTAGATTACCATAGTCCCCTCCTTAATATTCATATATTGCTACTAACACTTTATAAGCATTGTTACCTTCCTCATTCTGAGCATGCCCTACTATCCTATCGTGGTAAATATATAGGTACTTAAATACAGGGCTATCTCCGTAGGTATCGTTATACGATAACATACACGAATAGGACTTTCCGCTGTTCATTGCTACATATTGCTTTGGTATATGTGTGTGATCAAATTGACGACCATTGACTCCGGATCCTTTAGAGTAACTCTCCCATTCTAGAACCCAACCATTTCGACAGTCATGTATACTTTTTGCTGGTCGAATTGTTTGTGAATCCTTAGGATATAATGCACCTGCCCATAGAATTGGTTGCCTGTTTATCGGATTGTAATATCCTCTTGTTAGTTCCCAGATCGAGTCTTCGGACTGATAGAATGCTGGGATTGAACCCTCTACCAGTTGTACACCGTCACATTGAATCCATTTATTGTCCCTCTCTCCATTCGACACAATAACTTCAAGTTGATCATCTACGGCAAAATTAGTAGGAACTGTAAATGTAACCGCCCTACGAACAATAGAATAATCACTTGGTACAGGGTCAAAAATTTGTTTTGCTATACGCGATATTCTAACCCCATAGCCGTTTACGTGCCATACTTCGAGATACGGAGTTCCACCCGATGTACATTGCCATTGGCGCTTGAAGTAGGCTGATAAGGTATAAATCCCACCTGCACCTATTCCTTCACTCACGTATTGACTCACATATTGTGCATTTAATAAGACTATAGCTTGTCTCCCAAACATAGGTAACGCCTGTGGCATATCTGGAGAAAATTGTGTAGCCACCTTTGGGTTTCCAGTAGGGATCCAATATTGTACAGTTGCTCCTAAGTCCACCACTCTCATATCGAGCCAATTGTGGTCTATACTGTCTTGCCCCATGGATTCTGGATCACCGAATACCAATTCGAAAGAATGATCTTTGAGAAGGTTACGTGCCGGAGTTACGCTATAACGGACATTAGTATTATCTTCCTCCAAAGTAAATGACCCATTTTTCACGTTCACTCCGTTCTCGTCAATCGTGGTAACAGCGCTATTTTGATTATCATAAGCTGTCTTACCCCATTGTGCATATTGCTTAATTGTATTGGCTGGAGTTCCGTTAACATTCTGAGTATCTTTTGCTGTATTTTCACTTGTAACATCACCAGTCTTTTCCCAGTCAGAAGAGTTATACGAACCAGACGTTCTGGTGCGAATACAAATATAGGTTGATGTGCCATTTTTCCAAATGTCACCGATTTTATAGGGTGGATTTGGCTGAGACGTGAAAGTCTTCGCTTTTGAGTCTGCCGTGTTCTTTGCGTTATCTGCTATATTTTTGGCTTCGTTAGCAACCCGTTCTATTTTTGCTGGAATTTCTTGTTTTTCAATTCCTTTAAGCTCATCAAATTCACGTTTGATTTTTGATATTAATGTTGGGACTTCCTCCCCAAATATCGCTTCAAGGGTAAAACCACTTGACTCGTAAATCTCGTTAAACTCCGTGATAGGTGCGTCCATTGTAATGTTCCAGCTTCTATTGAATACTTGAACAACGTCACCCAATCGGAAGTCTTTTTCGTATTCGAAAGGTGTAGCCATAGCAAATTCGTTTCGTTTGTCTTTTATTGTTGGTGTTAATATTTGTGCTTCAAGGTAAAATTCTTTTCCGTAATCAGTCGATAACGCTTTTTCTCCCCGTTCGATTAATAGACGGATAACATCATCTTCCGGTATAGTTACTTCATCTCCATCTTCGGTTGTTTGTTTTGATTGGATATCTCTTGCGTCAACAAATACTTCTAAACGCTCTAACCCTATACCATCACCAACTTTAACAACTTTTCTTTCTGCACCTTCCCCTTCTCCACCAACAATAGCAACGTTTTTATAGTTAATCTCACTGTCTATAAACGTTTGATTTTTAATTGTACTAAAATCCGGGCTAAAAAAGACGGGTGGATTCCCGTCTGAATTGTCTTGGGTTAAGTCTCTAGGCTCAATTACATCAAATATCCATTTTTTTCGAACCATATCGGCATAGATTGTCCAACCTAAATTTGCGGTTTTAGAAATTTCTACAATTTCATCCCCCACGTTTTTATACCGAGATTCCCATTCAATATACTGTCCACGGTGTTTATTAGGTGCAATTTCCATAAAGTCGATCTTTCTATCGGGATCATCCGGATCAATAAAGTGACGATAAACGTAATGCTTCATAACAGTTTCCGCATCTCCGCTTTTCCGATCATAATCAGTATGTGTTGGAGGAATAGTTATTCGTTGATTAAGCACACCGTCAAGTGTATAACCGGTTATTTTCCAATTCTCAGAGGATCTTCCAGTTTCATCAAGCGATATTTCTCGATGTTTAATAATCATTACTTTATCTGCACGTTTATCCAACATTATTAAATTGTTTTTCTGAAAAAACTCGGCACCTTCAACATACTGGTTTATATGCAATTCAAATGTGCCAATCTCATAAAATTTCGGTCTGAATTGTAGACTTATATAATCTTCTGTTTCATAGAGTAAATCCATATATGGCGTGTAAATTCTTATCGGCTTTCTCAATTTGATCACCTACGATATTTTCGCAATACTTATTCTGAAATAATTTAAAGTGTACTCTTCGTTAGCACCCAATGGATGTACTTGGAATGTCATAGAGTCTCCTTTATTTAAGTATTTAAAAATCATTCCTGTGAAATTGTTATCCATTCCTCCCATTCCTGGTCTTGCAAATAAAAAGATTCGGTCATTATTATTTATCAGTACCGAACCTTGAATATCTGCCGATGAAGGGATAGATTCATTAAAACTTAGGATCATATATACACCAAAAACACCGCTTTCTTTTGCAATGAATTTATTTTCATTAATCTCATTTTGAAAATCATATATTGGTTGATTTATTGGTAATGTATTATTCACTCCTGGTTGTACAGTAACTAGATTGCGATTATAGATTTCTACATAAGATTGATTCGGCATTGTTACCATGCCATCTTCACTAATTTCCATGCCTCTATAAATATTATGAAGTGGAATATATCCGCAAACAGCTTCATTCGTACGTTCATCCACTATTTGATGTTGTTCAATATATGATTTACCAGCTAGGATACGTACTTGTGCCACACTCATTTCAAATACATAATCGTCACGTTGCAAAGTCGGAGGAAAGGGATTTTCTGCTGGTGTACCTTTTTTAACATAGGCATATGCTTTACGTTGAGTTGGTGTGCTATCAAAGCGAATCACAATTCGATCGATACGATCGTAATTAATGTGAGCAATGTCGTGTATTAAGTCTAAAGCCATAGTGTTTTCATACATATATCCATTTGCAAAACAATAACCGGCTCCCAAGGAAACAGTCATGTTTTCTTTAGCCTCTACAGCTAGATTTGGAAGTAACGGATCATTTGATACCCCATTCCCAATTATTTGCTTATGAAATCTTGCAAAATCTGCCGCTTGATATATTCGTTTATCAGTATCTGTACTGTCATAAAAATATGATCGTTCCATATATTCACCCCTTCTATATTCCTACATATCTATTCTGCCAAGCTACAGCAACAATAGCATTTGCGTTACCAGCATCGGCAATATATTGTACTTCATTTGGTCCTACAGACAACTCCCAAAAATCACTATAATGATCTATATAACCCAAAGCATTTTCTATAGTTCTGCCATCGCGATATATTTCAACTTTTCTAGGTCTTCCTGTATCAATATGCAATACTTCGTTTTCTGATAGAGAAAGATTCACACGTATGAATTGACCTGTTGTTTTGTTAATAACTTGTGGATTCGTTACTGGGCCTTGAATATCTATAGTGATTGGTGCTGATATGTCACCGTTATTTGTCAAAAGCGTAGTATCACCCTCAATACCAAGTTCAACAGGAAATGTTGTTGGTAATGTGAAACGACCTTGATACGCCCGTAATGCTCGAGAAATCACACGTGGATCTCTCCAATATGGGTCAGGGCATAACAAATTAATAGATACAATTTGACTTCTACCAACTTTATCTTCATCACCGAAATACGGAACCGATTCCGGAATGCTATACAATATAAACGTTTTGTTGTCATATGAAACTTCAAAACGCCCGTTGATCTTTGGATTGAACACTTGCGATACAGTTTGACGATACATTGATAAAGTATTCCAATCATTAGCAACAATAACAAATTCTAAATATGGGTGTCTTTCTTCTAATTGCGTTTCAATGTGTGTACTTCCATCTTGAAAAGGGGCTTTCTGTAATTGCACATTAGCCCCTACTTCACCAAAACCTTCAAATCTGATTAAGTTAAAAGGATTGGTTGTTTTGTTTTTGAATTCTGTGGGTTCTTGAAAATCATATTGATTTCCTTTGAACTCAATGGATTCACCGCGTTCGTTTATATACTTCAATTTATATAGCATTGAGTCGATCACCTACCATTCCAGCGCTAACTGTCTTGCGACTTGTTTAAACTTACGCGCATTCTCAGATGGACTCGTTGGCTCTGGACTAACGATTGTAATGTTTTGAGTAATACCGTTTGTTCTAGGATTCATAACATTACTTCCTGTGTAACTTCTGTTTACATTTAAACTTCCGACGGATCCAGCTATATCAATTTGTGGCATTTCACCGTATAAAGCGTCTGTTAAATTAGCCATAGAACGGACAGCAACATTTTTACCCTTATCAATTGCTTGTGCAATTGATTGAGCAATCTGGATATCCATAATGTCGCGTAATGCCCCTTCTTTTGCAGGAGAGAACGGCAAGAAATTTCGGATTTTTTGAGTGACACCGCTAATAGCATCGGTAACTTTTCCTACCGCATTTTTAATTCCGTCAGCTATTGATGTGACAATGTTTTTTCCAGCATTGAAGAAATCTTTTATTTTATCCGTTACCGCTGTGTATGCTTTGTCCATTCCTTCTTTGACTGCATCTTTAACGTTGTTGAAAGCGTCGCTAACAATACCTTTTAGCGAATTGAAAATATCCGAAATAGTATCTTTAATATTATTTACAATGTCAGAAATGGTGTTTTTAATTCCGTCCCAGATGTTTGATATGGTACTTTTGATTACATCTAAAGCACCACTAATAACAGTTTTTATACCTTCCCAAGCTGCGCTGATTACATCTTTTATAACATCTAAAATGGTTGAAATTATTGATTTTATAGCATCAAAAGCACCGCTAATTATCGATTTGACGATATTCAACGCACCGTCAACAATACTTTTCACCGCATCCCACATTGATGACCAATTTCCAGTAAAGAAGGCTGCGAAAAATTGGATAATTCCTGTTATTAGATCAACCGCACCTTGAATAATGCCAATGATGAAATCCCACGCTATCATTACAATGTCTTGTACAGCTGTCCAGACAGTTTGCATAATGGACCAAATAAGGTCAAGAGCGATAGATATGATTTCTTGAACAAACGACCAAACCGCTTGTGCAACTTCCATTATCATTTCATTGTTTTCTTGCCACCATGCGACGAGCTGTCCCCATATTTCCTGTATAAAAGTGACCACTGTTTCAACAATTGGCATAACAAAGTCAAGAAAAGCCTGGAAAACTTCTGTAACCTTTTGTCTAAATGATTCCGATGTATTCCATAGGTGGACAAACATAACCGCTAATCCCGCTAAAACAGCTATCACGAGCGCTACAGGATTTGCTAACAATGTAGCATTTAATAATGCTATTCCTGCTCGTAATCCCATAACGGCACTTTTAACACTATTCACTGTACCGACAACGATATTAAACGTTAAAAAAGCCGTCACTACACTTGCGATTAATGGTAGCCACGGTTTTATTGTGTTATATACCTCTCTAATTAGATTGATGGCAACAGGAATCATCGAATTGACAAATCCAAATGCCGTTTTCACACCTTCTTTAAAACGATCTAACACACCGGATATTCCGCCAAAACTGCTTAACGCTTCATCGATGGAACCAATCATGTCAGCTACACCTTTAACAACAGCTGTCTTTACGTTTTGCCAGGATGTACGGATTCCGGTACTAGATTCTCTCGCTAAATCGGCAAAACCGCCTGTTTCGTTGGATAACTCAATGATTTTACTGTTAAATTCATCAAAGGTAATTTCACCAGCTTTTAATGCTTCATATAAGTCATTTTGAGCCGATTCTCCAGCGAATCCAAACGCTTCTGCGGTTTTATTTAAAGCGATTGGCATTGTTTCTTGCAACGTTCGCCACGATTGCAAATCAACCGTTCCAGTTGCCAACATTTGAACATATTGTTCTAAACCACGACTAGCATCTGCAGTACTTGCTCCACTGGCAAGAAAAGCGTTGTTCAACGCTAATGTTGTTTCAACCGCACCATCTAAGTCACCTGTCATGGTTGCCAAACGTTGTGCCGTTCCTGTCACTTCGTCTAAAGCCGTCGGTAATCCATCAATACCATCAGATAGCCTTTTTATCGCTTTTTCTGACTCTTCGGCACTAAACCCCATCATTTCCATAACGCTAGGAAAGGTGTTTAGTGTGTCAAAACGAGAAATAGCACCATCGATTGAGTTTCTTATCCCGTTAAACGCACCGATTATAGCCGCACTACCTGCGATAGCTTTGAATAGAGAACCAATAGACACGCTTGCAGACTCTGCTTTTTTTCCTGTTTTGGCTGCTTCATTTCCAAAACCTTGTAATCCATACTTTGCCTTTTCTGTAGCAGACATAAACTGTCCTTGTGAGTTTCTTAGTCTGCCTTGTGCATCAATAAAGCCACCCGATTTTTTAATCGCGTCTTGTATAGATTTGCTGTAACCGCCAATAGACTTATCTAGACCTTCAACACCTTTTGCTGCATTAATAAAGGCTTTAGAAAACTGACTTGCACCAGAGGCTTTTAAGACGGCTTCAACACTATAAGATTCCATATTCTACCCCCTTTCCTTATTCACCTGTGCCGCTAATTTCGCTAATCGGCGTTGGCGAGGGGTTAAAATGCTTTGTTTAGGTTGTTCAATTTTCTTTAGCTCTTTTTCGTAATCATAAAAATCCTTGAATGACTTATAGACTGGAACATGTTTATTCCCTTGTTCTTTTGTTGCGGTTACGGCATGATTTAGCCATGCTTGTAAGTGCATATCATATTCCTTGTCCACTCTTGCAAGTCGATAAGCTTTCATTCGCATTTGATATTCATAAAGGGTTAAAACCTCTATATCTTTTAAGCTGGTAAAACCTAAATATCGAAAACAATTTAAAATGATTTCCTCATATTGGTCCTTAGAGCTTAACCTTCTTATCCGTTTACTGCTCCTAGTTTTTTGAACCGTTCGATTGTCGCTTTCGTCACCTTTGACTTTCCCATTTCTTCAAGAATATCTTCGAAAAGTTGTTCTAATCCATCATTTTCCTCTGCGTATTCCTCAACAGCTTCCTCAACTTGTTTCATTTTTGGAGGACTGGATTCATGAGATACTGCTGCTTTGATAACCTCAGCTAATGCAGTTGGGTTGAATTGTTGAAGATTCATGAAAGCCATGTTTACACCCATACCGAATTCCAATCCCTCATAATTGACTGTGTATACCTTGTCCAATTCACGAATGAATTTAAGACCGAATTTTAACTCGTACTCTTTACCTGCAATTGTGAATTTCATTTAAATCATCCTTTCTAGTATTTTTAATCAAATAAAAAAGAGAAGGATTACTCCTCCTCTTCAACTGCTGCTGTTGTGTCGCGGAATCAAGCGATTTATCCTTCAACACTTCCGCCACCAGTACCATTTGGATCCGCTGTTGTGTCGCGGAATGCGTATTGAACAGCCTGTTCTTGTTCTTCTGTTAATGTTGCATATCCGAATTGTGGCTCTAATTCGACAATAAAGTTACCCGAAACAGTTGATTCATCCTCTGCCCCCGCTGAGTCTTCCCATGAATCTAAATACCCTTGACAATAAACCGCAGGATACTTACCATCCGTATCTTTTAATTCCTCATCAACAGTAACTTCCCATAGTTCTAACTTCTCACCTTTTAGAACTGCATCGCGTAACATATCTTTTACAGGGTCGTTTTTCGCTTGAATTGCTTCAATACTAACCTCTGATTCTAGTCCACCGACTTTAATAATCGTTCCATCTTTTGTAACGATACGGTCTAACGGGCGCGAATAAGAGAATGTGTGTTCTGTTTGGAAAGCGAGTTTAGCAGCTTCGGTGTTTTGGTCTGCTAATCTGCGGAATAACAAGACTTTATGTTTACCTTCCATCATTTCCATGTGCATAACCTCCTAATTAAATCTGAATTCAACTTCAATAATTCCATGCAGTAATGGTTCACCTGTGGAATTATCAATCATCGTTTGTGCGTTTATATTTCTAACCGCTAGATAATAGTTTCCCGCCTTCTTTAACTTGCGGAATTCACGTTTTAAAGTGTTCATCATATCCGTTAATTCGCGCCTTTTCTTGTAGGTATGGTAAATATGGATTGTTTGGTTAACCAATCCGTAAATAACACTTTTTGTTGGTATGTCTTGGTCAAACTGTTCACCAACAAATACGAATGGATATGCAACATCTTTAGCGGGTAAGTATGGATAAGTGGAATATCCTAAATTCAAAGACGTTGCAAAAACAGCGTCGTATATGGTTTGCTGTGGTGACTTCACTCAATCACCTCATTTCATAATGCGTTTCATGTCTTGGTTGAATTTCCGCTTTTGTTTGTGGAATGCTTTTCCAACAAATCGGTGTGGATAGATCCATCTAGTGCCAAACTCAACATAACCACTGTACTCAGCGTGACTGACAACTTTTGCAGTAAATCCGTTATCCTCAATATGCAAGTTAATGTTTCGTTTTAAGTTACCTGTATCGACTGGCGCGTTTCTTTGTGCGCCTCTTTGAAGTTCCGAACCGTTCATCTTAACAATGTTTTTAACGTCATTAAGATTAGCGTTTCGTTTTAACTTACCCACTAATTGATCCACGCCTTTAACCGACAAACTAGCTCTTGCCATTCGAAACTCCTTCCAAATAAAAAACGCCTTTCCGGTAATCGGATTGGCGTAATATACGGTATTTTTGTCCATCAATTAAAACATAGTCTATTTGGTCTTTATAAGGTCGTTGCAGTCTTGCGACAGTCACCGCCTTGTCTATTTGCCCAAATAGCTCATTTGTACGGTTTATTCCTAAGGTTGATAGATTACAAGGTTTAGTCGTTAATATCGGCTCTCCTTCGACATATTCGCCTTTTACGGGGTCATAATACGATTCGATCTCTTTAACAAAGGTGATACGATCATTAAAGCGCATTAGATGAACAACACCTTTCCACGACCAGTAACCCCATTATCGGCTTTGTGAGCGTTAATGACATCCTCGTAGGGAACAAACTCGTCTTTCAAGTCATAAAAGGTTACACTATGACCTTCAACTGCTTCCGATTTCATACCCTCTGTGCCTAATCGGTTAAATCTGCGAACTGTGATTTCTTCGACAATGTAATTTAACTCGGCTGGTATCTCTTTACCTAATAAGGCTTTTAAATGATTTGAAACGTTCTCCATGATGATAGTAATGACTTCGTCCTGGCGATTATCTTCAATGTCTAAAATGGTTTTAATACGTTGTAACATGGTTATTCACCACTTTTCAGCGCTTGTTCAGCTTCGATAGCCTTATCCTTACCTTGCACTTTTTCGCCATTAGATAACTCGTAATATCCGCCACCTACATGTTTTGGATACTTATCATCGTGGTTATTTTCATTGTCGTCATTGTTTTCTGTTCGTTCAAATTCTTCTACATTAAAAGAAGTAGCTTCTACTTGGTTTTGTGGCATATGACCATATTTACGCACAATTTGAACAACCTCTCCTGCTTTTACAGAATGAGTCGTAAACCCAAAGTGGTTTCCGTCTTCTGGGCGATAATGTTTAACTCGACCATCATCATCACATTGAACGAGTGTTCCTGCAGGTAAATCTTCGGATGCTTCTACCTTCCATACTGGGTTGTTCTTAATTGTAACCTCTACAACACTCCCCTTTTCCAAGTTGGACGTTGAAACCAAGTCCGGAATCCAACCCTTTTTAGATAAAATTAAATATATAGTTTCCCAACCTTCTTCTGGATCACCTTCAGTGTTAATGCCTCCCAAGCCAATCAAACGATTGGCTGGGATATCTTGCGTTACCTTCGCTTTAAATTTAGTCATTACCCTTCTACACCTCCGCCGCTATCTCCGTTTGGCTCAATTTTAGCGAATGCATCATCTTTAAGAACCATGAAACCAACATCCATAGTTGCACGGATAGCGATTAACTCGCGTTCAAATAGGTTGATTGGGTCGCCGTTTTCATCAACGATAGAAGATAATTGTGCATCTTCGGAAATTGCATAGTTTAGGTTGTATGGAATACCGTAACGTACATAGTTGAAGTTACCACCGAACAACTCACCTTTTTGCATTTCAGTAGATTCTAAGTCTAATACTGGCGCACCATCAAGAGTGTTATTGCTACGGTCATATAAACGAACTGGATCCGTGATTGTACCGTCTTGCTGTTTGAAACCATCAACAATACCACGTAATAGTGAACGGTTTTGCTTTTTGGAAATGAACGCGTTCACGTCAAATCCAGCGTCGTTTACTTTATCCGTCAATTCAAAGAATGTTTCACCGCTAATGTCACCTTCAACCACATGACCAGCTTTAACAATAGAATCTGCTAGTGATTGAGGGAATGGGTTATCTTTGCCTAAGATTGTTGCTTCGTCAAACTTTTTGTAGAAAGCTTCTGCGATTAATGGACGCACTTCTTGGAAGAAGTTTGAAACAGAGTATTGTAAAAACTCACGAGATACCGGAATAATTACACCCAGCTTTTTAGCAACCATTTTAGCTGTTAACCATTGTGGCTTAGATGTACGGATAACTTCACCTTCACCAACCCAGTAAGCACCAACACCTTCAGCTAGGTATTGGAATTCTTTTTCTTGCTTTGTCATTTCTTCGTATTGTGCTAGCTGCATCATAACAGAGTTAGAAATAACGTCTTTTAAAATCAAAGTTCCTTGTTCTTTTGGGATAGAACCTGTTTTTGCGTCTTGTAATAAAACGTGATCTGGATTAAATGTTGGCATAATATCTTCCTCCTAAAATTTATTTAATAACTCGATGTTTTTGAGCCAAATCTTTAATGCTAATTGATGTGCTTCCAGCAGTTCCACCAACTCTAGGTGTGTCTTGGCGTAATTTTTCTTTAACTGCTTCATTCACCGCTGCGTCAAACGCTTCTTTAAAAGCATTAATGTTCTCCAATGTTGTTTCAGCATCTTCTGCAAGCAAGAAATCAGCGAATTTAGCAGGCAATTCTTTTTCTTGCAGTACTTCAATTGTTTCAGAGCGCAATTCCTTACGAGCGAGTTCCTGTTCTTTTGCAAGAAGCTCTTTCTCTTTCTTGGAAAGTTCTTCTTCTTTGCGTTCCTTCTCAGAGAGCTTAGACAAACGCTGTTGTTCTTTGATGGCTTCATCGATTCTTTGCTGCAACTCACTTTCCCATTCTTGCTGTTTCTTTTTAAGGACCTTATCAAGTCTGCGGTCAGCTTCGGAATCGATTTTCCGTTGTAATTCTTCTGGTGTAAGCTCTAATACCTCTGGTTTTTCTTCTCCACCTTCACCAGATGGATTGTTACCGGCGCCAGGTTCGCCACCTTCACCCTCAGCAAAGAATTGTAAATTTAATTTATACGGTAAAATATTTTCAAGTTTCATAGTTTCATTTCTCCTTTCCCTCACACGCTTTTATCCCTAAATGTTTCGATGTATTAAAATAAGCCCCAAAAACGCCAAAATTAGCCCTTTCACGGCTTACCTAATACATTTACTCTATTTAGTTCCAAAAACCCGTGAACGATTGTTTTTTTGCATAAAAAATAAGCAGTTTAACGACTTACTCAGGTCAATAAGAATTAATGATTTTTATAGTCCTCTCGCTCTTAAATCTGCATCCCATGCTTCACGGTCTACATAAGCAGCAATACTACATCTGCAATTTGGATGAAGAACGGGAGCGTTTAAACCTACTTCCATTTTGTCTAAATCAAACACTTTCCCGTCTAATTTTGCGCATTCCTCACATGCTGTAGGCTCTGCGATGTATTCGTATTTCTCAATATCAGCCTTTTTAAAACTATCCTCTGCAACTTGAATTTGAACACGCCCTAATTCAGTCCTTAAAAGTCGCTCGGCGTTATAAACACTCGTATCAAAAACCTTTCGTAAATCCCTTGCAAGTTCCCGCGGATTCTTACCTTGAAGGATTCCACGGTTTAATAGCTTGTCCAACTCTTGCCTTAATGCATCTTGGTTAGCCCAAATCCTATCTGACCATGTGGCAGTTAAAAACGAAGCATTAACGATAGATTCAATGTGCTTTTCGTTATAAGCGATTGATTGACCTAAAATACCCGATTGTCGTTCGTATTCTGCCCTTGCTTGTTTAGTGAGTTCTTCATACAAGAATCGATCTTCATCATTCAGCAAGGCATATAACTCCAATTCAACGTTTAATTTCAGCAATTCTAAGCGATTGACCTTCATTGTTAAATTGTAAATAGCCATTTCGCTATTTGCCTTATCCGTAAAAGCCATCCATCGAAGGAAAGGTATTTTAGAGTGTGCTCGCTTAACATACCTTGCTGCTTTTTTAGCGTATCGTTCAATATCAAGCTTTCTAGCACGTTTTCTCACTTCATCAATAGAAATACCCTCTTTGTCAGCATAACGACCACAGAAGGCTTCTATTTGCTGTTGTATTTCCTCCAAAGCTTCCATGTATTTTTGTCGAAGTCGCCTTGCTAATTTGGCATCGTCTTTAATCGACTTTTTGATATGTTCAAGTTCACGGTCACGCCAATAATTATTAGGCATTTAATCACCCTGCATTCATGGCAATAAATAATAAAATCTGACCTACATGAATTAATTGGTCAGATAATAAACCGCCTTTTAAACTATCTAGTTTTTTGTACCAAAGTTTGTTTGCTGCTTTTAGATAATCGGCTATTGTATGAACGGAAAACAGTAGTGCGACATCTAAATAACCAACATCAAAGCCTATTAAATAACCTGCAACTGCAATGCAACCTGTCCAAATGCCAGCATGAGAAAATAAAACAATAAAGTTTTTCCCTTTGAAATTAGCTAAAAATTCGCCTTGTAATGGATAATCTGCTAATAAGTGAGCGAACATCAATATTAAAAATGTCATTCTTCTTCACCTTCTTCCTCTTCGTCTTGATTTCGGAACTGTTCAAAATCATAGATTGGTTGATTCAGCTTGTTTTCTCTCTCTATTTTTTCTAGTTCTTCCTGCGGATTCTCGATGATGGAAAGTAAGCTTAATTTTGTTTCCTCGGATAACTGACCGCCTAACCTTACAAAGTTTTCAATTTCATCTTTTAGCGATTTAGGAAGGTTAGGTGTGAAAATTATCTGTATGTCGTTAACGTTAAACTCACCTTCACTTGCTAACTTCATGATGTTATTAATCAATCTATAGCGCTGACGTAAACCTTTCTTAAATAAACGCTCTTTGGTAGAACGCTTCAATTCAAGTCCAAATAGCTTATATTTAAGTGCTTCACCGGATTGGTTGCCTGCAAATTTCTCATCATCCGTATTAGGTGTGTGAGTAAACATATGAATGTCGTTTTTAATACGGTCTTTATAAGCTTCTGTACCTGCTACATCATATTTTTTATAGATGTAATCGGCATCAGCTTGACCTGATTTACCATCAATACCTGGCTCAGTTTGGAGCAATAATAAATTGGCTTCTTTCATTTTCTTTGCGGATTCAACATCAATATCTAAATTTCCAACGATTTTAAGCATAGCGTCGTTAAAATCTGACATGTAGTTACTTGTGTCTGATTGCGATTCGTCATACAAATCTATCAAACTGAGAACTCGTTCAAAGTCACCCATTCGAGACTTGTTATTCTCATATTCGATAATTGGCACACTCTTGAAAGGATTTATTTCTTCTTTGACAAAACTAAGCTTGAAGTCGTTCCCCATGTTATAAGTGATGATTTTGTTATCAGTGTAAAGGTAAACGGTAACACCTTCCTTAAACTGACTTTCGATGTACCTTACACCTGCAACTGGATTCATTTCAACCGTGTCATCATAAATGACGAACGTTTCCAACACATCAGACTTAGCAAAACGAATTTCATCGTTTTTGTTTCGGTATAAAAGCTCGTATGCTCGACCATAAATTGATTGATCAAGAACCAAATCGGCGTTGTGTTCATCAGCGTCATTTGTTCTGTTGATTTCACGTAACAACTCATTTACTGTTTCATCCGGATAAGTTGTTTTTAATGGAATACCAACCATGTAACCTTGCATAAAGTTAGCGATATATTCACCAAACGCATGAACTGCACGATGATCGGTAAGATGTTCTTCTCTTCTGCGATTGCTTCTTAATACATACTCATTATCTGCTTCGTAATAATTTTTTAATGTTTGTAGTCTTGGTCGCTGATGTTCCATATGATGTTGAATCATTTCTGACAAATGTTTGGTGTTATTAATTAATTCCTCGACGCTGGAATATCTATAATGCTTCCTTGCTTCCGGTGAAAAACGACGTTTGCTGACACCACTGTATTCGAGTGTTGCCGTTTCAAACTCGTTGACTTTGGCCATGTTGTCCCTCCTTTACAAACCAAGCGTTTGTATTGCTTTGTATTTGTCTTTCATATCCTTCAAGTCAACCACTTCATAATCATCAAGTGCATACCAAATAGCACTCAATGTATGCGGGTCAATGTTGAACTCGTCATAAATAGTGTTTCCGTGCCTATCTTTCTTGTAAGTTAGGTTTTTCAGCTCTCTAATTGTGTTTTTGCATTGGTCCGAACAAATGATTTTGTGAAACCTTCTCATTTTCTTCGTGTTTTGCAAGCGTGAGCCTGGTGGCTTGTAAGCCCCTCTGATGTTCATCCCTCTTTGTCGTAAGTAATAAATTGTTTTTGGCTCTGCAGAATCACCTTTTACAAGTTCTTTTGTTCTAGTGAACTCTTTTAGATCATCCGCAATTTCAACATCCGTTTTACCTTTGCTGTAATATTCCCAATAGATATAGAGAATCTTTTCTTTATCATCAATCGCGACTCTAAGCAAAGCATTAAACGATTCTTCAAAACCGAAGTCCATTCCAGCCTTATAAATTGGCTTATAAATCGCGTTAATTCGCTTCATTACATCATCGTGTGGCATTGTTTCAAAGTTAGGTAGCACTTTCTTTCCAGAAATGCCAAAACGACCTTGCCGCGCCACTCGGTAAAGGTCTAAATCATAAACTTTTGTTTTTTCTAGTTCATCAATATAGCTTTTTGGCAAAAATAAATTGTCGTCTGCGACCGAATGATGATAATACGTATCGCCAACGACAACAATTCTTTTTTTATATAGTTCTTCATCATCCAAGATTACCAGTTCATCATCCTGGCCTTTATTTCGGATAAAGAAATGTGAATACGTCCAATTTCCTTCGTCAACTGGGTTAGTTGATAGAATCATATGAAGGTTTAATGATGGATGTCGTAAACGTCCAATAAGTTCTTTGAATCCTTCATATTTGATTTCTGAACATTCTTCTAGCCAAATGATTGATACGTTATGAATGGACTTTAATTTCTCTGGTTTATCCATCCCTTTAAAAATGATTTTAGAGCCATTAGGGAAACGTATTTGCATTGGGGATGTTGGTGATTGAATTTTATTTTCAAGCCCTAAATCAGCTATAATTTCCTCAAATAAAGCGAAACAGGATTCTCTTATCGTTTCATAAACTTCCCGAACGACAAGCGCTGTTCTTTTTTCTTGCAAAAGCTTCAATAGGATTTTTAATGCAACATGATAACTCTTTGACGATCCATAACCACCGACAAGGAAATAATATTTGTGTTTCCAATCGAATATAAAATCTTCAAAATGTGGATTGACTTCTTTTTCAATCATTCATTTTCACCTTTTCGTTTTATAACAATCTCGATTGGCTTGTCGTTGCTATCGTCATTTAACTTATCTAATTCAGCTTTAGTCTTTTCGATATTCAATTGCATTTTCTCTAGTTTCAATCTGCGTTCATCTTGTTCATGTGCTAATTCTAAGAATTGTTTAATGGATGATCTTAACTCTGCTATCGCTCTTGATTGGGCATTAAGAAAAGTCGCTTGTCTATCCCAAGCGAACTGGAATTCATACTCAATTTCTGAACTGTTTTCAGTTTCTTTTTCCTTCTTAAGTTCTTTAATCATTTCATTTTTATCAGTAACAAACATAATTGACTGCGCTCGAATGATTGCAGCATACTGAATCATGATTTGGTCCCATAATAAATCGGTTGGGTCTTTTTCGTCTAACATTCCCATAATTTCTAGTGTTTCCTTAGGAATGTACCGACTGAATAACCCATGTTTCAATGCTGCCGTGTTTCGTTCTGTAAATTTATTAACTGGATTGGGATTGCCTTTATTCCCAACAGCAACTTTATTACCTTTTACGAACTTTCCTGTAGTTGCATCCCGTTCTTTTTTAGGTTGCAACCCTTTTGTTTTGGTTGCATCCTTTTTAGTTGCACCCCTCGACCATTTTTCTCGGCTTTTTCGACTTTTTAATGTGCCTAATTTCACGCCATGCTTTTCTGCCAGGTCTTTTAGGGTAATGTTGGATGTTTCCCATTCTTTTTTGATTAAATCCCAGTTAGGCATTTACATGTTCACCGCCTCCAATAGAAAAACACCCGCAATTATGCAGGTGTTTAATCAAATCATATTCAGTTCTAACCGGGGAGATTTTTCCGCCCCGCACCTACCTCAGATTTTAACACGCTGGTTTTTGTTTAGAGAAATTCGTCCCTTTTGTCCCGTTTGTCCCTTTTGTCCCATTTTCGGATAATTGATCTACAATGGAATCTCTTATTCTTTGAATATTGGTTTTTGATAACCCCATATGTTGAGCAATCCAACGGTAGCTCTTTCCTTCCAAGAGCCAAAACAAAACTTCACTTTCCCTGTCATCCGTAATTAAATGAACACGGTCTTGAATGTACTGGACTTTCTTTTCATATGCTTCAATCTTTTTCCAATACTTACTTCTTCTGACGACATCTGCAAAAACCGGATCGCCAGGATTCCCTTTCGCATGTGGCATTGACGCTTCAATTCCGTACTGAGCAACTTTACTTGAAACCTCATTCAACGATTCCCTCATGACTTTGATACTGTTTAACATCCAATGGTAGTCTTTAAGGATATTAGCAATCTCGTTTTTCGTCATCGAATCACCTTCCTAACGATGTACTTCGGTTTATTGTTCATCACTTGGCTTTTAACCCTTGTATCTTTTGGAACGTGCCATGTTCTCCTATACTTCTTTCGTTCTTCTTGATTAGCTTGTACATCTCTTATTGATTCGGCAAGCTCCACGATTTCATCAAAAATAATTGCCGTTGCCCTTGCGAATTCCTTTATAGCCCTTTGCAAACATTCCCAAGCATTGTCAATTTTCATTTCTACCGCCCTCCTTGCCGTTTTTATCCGCAACCCAACCAAAACCCTTCACACAACGTTTAAAAGGGCAAAACGAGCCATTTTTAAGCCAAATACACCCCTTGCAGTAGCTTGTTTTATATAAAAGTTTCTTCCGCATATTTTTACTCCTTTCGTACAAAATAAAAACGGACACAAACTCATCACGAATAATCGCAACAAGAATGTGTCCGTCCGTTCTTCGGTAGGGACAAAATTATTGTTGTTTCTTTAATTCTGAAGCCAATTCAGCTAATTTTGCTGTGTTATTCCAATTAAGTCTATCTATGCTACTCAAAAAATTAGTTTGTTCAATCAATTTGTTCCAATTTCGATTTACATAATAAAAAACTAGAAATACAGCAAGCAAATTAGATACTAGCAATCCAATTATTAATCCATAAATCCAACTCATTTTATATTACCTCCTGACCATCAATCCGCATTCTTTGGCTACGATCTATGTCTAAAACTTGTCCGTTTTTCCAAATGATTATATCTTGTCCGTACTCTTTGGCAGTTACTTTCGTTAATTTACCGTTTTTAACGATGTAAACCGCATTCTCATCCAACGGAATCTCGACTTTCTCTTTCATGCTGTTCACTCCTTGCCTTTAGACTCAAACTTAAACCATCGCACCCAGGCATCCAGTCGGATGTCGTCTAGTGCTTCGAACTGGAAATGACGTAATGCTGGATTATATTTCTTATTTGTTGATGATTTCCGGCAATAATCTATTTTCTCTTGGCGTGTCATTCCATCAAAATTCATTTATATCACCTCGCTAAAAAGTCGAACTACGAATTAATCTTTCATAAATACCAACCAATGTGTTTTACTTCTTCGATTTCCAAATAACGGTTTATGATCGATAATTTTGAGGATATCTCGCAATTTTATCTGGTCCTCATTCCACTTAAAAATGAGTGTTCCATTTGGTTTTAAAACCCGCATACATTCGTTAAAACCTTTAGATATATCATCTTGCCAAGTATCTTCATTCAGCTTTCCGTACTTCTTGGCCAACCAAGAGTTTTCTCCAGCTTTTATTAAATGCGGTGGGTCAAACACGACTAAATAAAAGCTATTATCTTCAAAAGGCATATTTCTGAAATCCGCAATAATGTCCGGTTTGACTATTAATTTCCTACCATCGCATAACGTTGTTTCTAATTCACGATTGTCCATAAAAATTACATTTTCATTTTCTTTATCAAACCAAAACATTTTGCTACCACAACAAGCGTCTAAAACTTTGGCCAAATTATCATCATCCTTTGTTACATAGTTTCGTTCTACTTTTCATCAAAACGGCAAACACTTGTCACAAATCACTTCTATCCGTTCACCTTCTAAAATCACCGGTTTTGGATCATCGACTTCAATCCAATTTCCGCACGAATTGCATTGCATTCTTTCCGTCATTTTTCCACCTTCTCAAAGTACTCTTTCCCGAAATGCTTTACTAACTTTTCAACCGTTTTTTCACCAATACCAGGGACATCATAAATCCCATCAAACCGTTTTTTAAAGAAGTTCGTTGCTTTATTTATCCCGATTTCTTCACCTTTAGCCAATCCTAATTGATACGCTGCTTCTAATTGTTTTACTGATGGTTTCCCGTTCATTTGGAAGCTCATTTTCTTTTTCTTCATCGTTTTAGACATTCAAATCACCTAACCTTTGGTATTGTATTCCCACCTAGTCGCTTACAATCAAACCCAACCCTCGACTGACATTTACGATAGAAAGGGCACCGGGAAAAACAAGCGTATTCCCGATCCTCTGCTACCATCCACGGTTTACGAGTATCAACAATCACGACTTGTGGATTCATGCCGTTTCAACCTCTTTCGCCAGTTTTAGGTAGGAAAACTCAACCAATACAGCTTTTTCTTTTCTTAAAGAATCCAATTCTCTAGCCAACGCAGTATTTTCTCTTTCTAACTTCAACCGTTCATTTTCCAATTCAGCGTTTTCTTTAATCGCATGATCTTTTACCATGAGTGCATCACTAAACTGTTCACGCAATTTCTTGTATTTTTCTTGCCATTCTGTCACCAGCTTGTGGGCATCAATAACTTCTCTCTTTAAATTTTCGATTTCTCTCTCGTATTCTTCTCGTAACTCATCTACCGTTTCTACAACTATTGCTTTCCAATCAATGTTATCTGTCTTTATTTGCTCGTTTTTCGGCTCATTCTCGCGTTTTTCTATCTCCGGAATAGTTTTATCTATCTCGTACCCATAATCGTTTAATTTGACTTTATTTGCTTTAATTACTGCTGACATTTTCCCACCCCTTAACATCATTTGTTTTGTTTTTTCGTTTCCTTCCTGCGTTTTTTTAACTCGTCCAGTTCAATCCAACCTCCATATTTTTTTACATAGGTTACTAGACTTAATTTGTAAGGGTACTTGTGTTCAAATAGTTTTCTCTTAATCTTGAAAGCTTCTGTTTCAACCCCTTTTACATCCACAACTTCGATGGATCCGTCTAAATGATGTACTTCAAAATCCGCAATGTATTCCATTTTTCTGTATGTTTTTCCGTTTTTTCTGAACTTATCTAGGAGTAAGTATCTTGGTTGCAAACTGAACGATTTAATTTCCTTATGTTCCAGTAACCATTTCAAATGCTCGTAATAATTCGCTTCAATTTTGGATTGAAAAACATAACCATCAATTTCAACTGCTTTTGATTTATACTTTGTTGTCATTTAACCACCCTTTCACGCACCATCAAACAAGATAAACCGTACATATCTCGCTTAATATTACCCTTGATTTTCCAACCTCTCTTTTTATGTGCTTCTAAGTTCATGTGGAATGTGCTTTCCATATGCCCGGTAACAATTTTGTGTATTTTCCCGTCCTTGATCCATGCCATTAATATCCCGACTCCTGTCTTTCATGGTTAATTTTGTTTTTAGAAAGATACCCTTGTTCGATTTCGTCCCAAGTGAAACCTAACATTTTACCTAATTTTGCAAATTCTAATAAGATGTGCTCATAAAGATAAGGAACCATATCGTCATTTTCCCTTTGATAATAAAAATCTGCTATGTCATAACTTAAACCGATAAAACAACTTAATATAGTGTTAGAAGTTAAGAAGTCGAATTTCTTCAAATCCAATTCATCCGCAATTTCATCCATTCCTAATTCCAATCCAATACTCAAAATGAAATGTAGGCAATCAACAAGTTCCTCTAGTGCTTTTTCGTAATTATTTTTCTTATTACTCCAGAACTTGAATACTTCCGGTAGTTCATTAGCTAGTTCACCAAGTTCAACCTGCAAGGCTAGAATCTTTTTAGCAAGACGATCTTCACCTTCTTGTACAGGATGTTCTTTATAAATACGTTCATCCAGCTTTGCTTGTAATTCGAATAAGTGTTTTAAGTTCATCCCTCAACCCTCACAATCTCGATTTTGTTAAATTTGAAATCACCGTACCTAATAGCATCATAGATTCGATTCCAATAGCTTTTAAGGTTTATGGCGCCTTCAATAAGTTTTGCTTTATCCTTATCCGGTGACAAAATAACACCTTTTACTTCTGCACCTTCGTCATACCAACCACCAACAGATGCCTGTCCAATTTCTTTATCACTTGTATCTACAAAGAACATTCCGTCTATTTTGATGTGATATGCGTTCACTTTCATTCCCCCCGTTTTTCTTTAACTGTTTACGTAATTTCTTAATCTCGCTTTTTAGATATTTAACTTCTACAGATTCAGATGGCTTAAAGCTAATATTCATGCTCTGTAGCAACGTGTTTAGCTTAGGGATAGATATGGTCTTTTGGTGTTTCAGCGCATGTTGTAGCTGCGCTTTTGCTTGTTCGTATTTCAATCATTATCACCCTCCAATGCTTTGATTGCGTCTTGTATAGCTTCATATACTTCCTCATTTGTTCCAAACAACATTACTTTTTCAATGATGTAATTAATCGCTTTACGATAGCGTTTGTTTTGTTCTCTTAACTCTTGATTCGTCATGTAATAATATTGAGCAGTATCTTTCCATTCGTCTTTTTCTTTTTCCAATTCCTCAACACGATTGATGAGCCATTTCACATCATCTTGATTTACAACATAAGAAATATCAGACCAATCTAATTCAAGTTCTTTTTTTATTTCTTCCAACCGTTCTCTCATGCTTCTCCCTCCACCCCTTCAACGTTTCAACAAACATTTGGTATGTTTCATCTTGCCGTGTTGGATCACTTTTCATCATGCCTTCGAACATGGCTTTGATAGTGTCTTTCTTACGGTTGTATCGCTCCTGTTTGGTTTTTATATCCTTGTCCAGCTTATCCGGCTCAAACTCGTATTTACTTGCACCCATGTTGCTCCAATAAGCTCTGTGACGATTAACCATGTTTTCCTCCTATTAAGTGAGGATGTTCGAAAATGTTGCCGATAACTTCGACACTTTGAATGTCACTATCATCCAAAGGAATTGGTAGCAATGCATCTTCAATGTCCGTCAATTTGAAAGCACCGCCACTAAACTTTACAACGTCGATAGTTCCAAAAGGCTTCCCGCTGTAAGTAACCGTTTCGCAAATATCGCCCTCATAAATTTCCTTGCCGTTCTTGTCTTTTAATCCTGTAAAGAATCGGATATTTTCTCTTTCTGTAGTAATGATGTCAAAGTCGTTGACGCTATTAGTGAACGCTACTTTGTACTCACCGTTATCCAGTAATTGAAGGAAATACCCCTCAAAACAACCTGTTACACCTTCCCAATCCGTAGTGAATACTTGGAATTTTATCTCACGCATTTCCTTCCCCCTCCAACTCAATCAACATATCGAGATAATTTCTAGCTTTCTTCAAATCTTCCAATCCGTTTTTATCCTGGTATCTGTCAACGTATTTCAAAATGTTCATTCGGAAAAAACCCGCAATTTGTTCTTTTGGATAATGGTCTTTCGCAAATGCGATGACATCGATTTTTCCTTTGTGGTAATAACTAGGTTTTTCGATCATGTGATCACTCCTTTGTGTCGTACTATGAAATTACTTATAAATGATTAAATAAACATCTTGATCTTGTGGAGTTATCGAATACTTAATATCTAATACTGTTACTTCGTTAGTTGCTAACCATTTACGTAAACTTTTTTCGCTTGCTACTGTATGCACTTTTAACTCACTCGATAAACCTAATACTTTACCCTCCAAAAAAATCACTCCCTAACAGTTTTGTTCACCTAATCGGTGTTACAAGCCTTCTCAATCGCTCATCAACCCACTTGATTTCTCTCCAGTACCGTTCATCACCAAATAACTCATAGAGAATCTTCAAATCGTTTCTTTCATCTAACAATCTGTCAATCTTGGATGCTTTGGTTCTAACATAAACCATCAGCATCACTCCTTATAGTCCTCTCCGAACCTTTTCCATCACGAGCATTCTTTTTAATTCGGAGTATTCTAAATTATCCAGAGATACGCCACCATCACCTGTAACTCCTAAGCTAACCAATTCATCAATCAAAACCGCCTTTTTGTGTTCATTGACAAGATTGTAAGCTTTAAATAATGCTCCCATTTTTAACACCCCTTTTTCTTATTTAGGAAACTAGTCCCTTCGATAATCGAGATTTAAAAATTTACTGTATTCTTTAGCAAATGCTAATTGAATTGTTCCCACCGGACCGTTTCTTTGTTTAGCAAGTATCACTTCAACGATGTTTTTGTTTTGTGATTCCTTATCGTAGTAATCATCACGATATAAGAACATAATCACATCTGCATCTTGTTCAATACTTCCCGAATCTCGTAAATCTGACTGCATTGGACGTTTGTCCTGTCTTTGTTCGACTCCCCTTGATAATTGAGATAACAAAATAATAGGTACATCAAATTGACGTGCAATTTGTTTAAGTTCCTTCGTAATACTTCCGATTGCCAAATCATGTCGTTCATATTTCCCAATTATGGTAATCAGCTGCAAGTAATCAATTACAACTAAATGTTTTTGATTAGGATGCTTTTTTTGCGTTTTTCTTATAGTGGCTCGAATATCAGCTAGGGTTTGCCTTGGTTCGTCATGTATGTAAATATCCCATTCTTCGTAAACCCTAATAGCATCTGCTGCTTTTTGATGGTCTTGCTCGTTAAACAAACGGTAAGGATTTTGCCACTTCGAACCCTCAATATTCCCGATAGAACTAAGCATCCTTTTGACTAATTGTTTTTCTGGCATTTCGAGTGAAAAGATGTCGGTAACCCCACCGTTTTTACAATTATTTGCGCCAATATTTATGGCGAATGCGGTTTTACCCATACTTGGACGACCGGCAACAATGATTAAATCACCGCCATGCAAACCGCCTGTCATGTTATTTAGATCCATAAATCCTGTATCTACTCCGGTTAACTCACCTTTGTCTTGGGACATTTCCTCATGGATTTCCATAAGGATATCTAGTTTTGTGCTTTCCTTTTTCAAACCGACTTCTTGTATATCGATATATGTTTTGTATAAATTTTCTGCCGTTTCATCTGTAGGATCATTCAAATATTTAGATGCAGCCGAAACGAGTTTGCGCTTTTTATACTGTTCAAACACAATCCGTTCATACGCTTGAATATTTTCAGTCGTTGGACAGTATGTGGCTAAATCCGATAGATAACTAATTCCGCCAATATTATCAATTTGATCTTCTAGTTTGCTAACAACCGTCACCACATCAATCCCAACGTTTTCAGCAGCTAATTCTCGCAACGCTTTAAATATGATTCGGTTTTTAGCGACTGAAAAATGCTCTGGTTCCAAAGTGATTTCATGAATTATTTCCGGTTCTAGGAAAATGGCTCCCAAAATCATGTTTTCAGCTTCTAAAATGGAATGATTTTCAACCAAGTTATCCATGGTTGGTATTCCGTTGTTTAGCAATGCGTTCAGCCCCTTCTTTTTGCCATTGCTGGTATTTTTTAAGGAACTCATTTTCCGGTGGCTCATTCACCCTTAATTCAGCTACAGACGGAGGAAATTTTTGCTCTAACGAGTGTTTTTTCGCTTTTTCCATCACTTTAGAATAATCTTGGTCTGATAATAGCTCGGTCCAAATATCAATTTTTTCTGAACTGACTTCAAAATTTGGGTAGATGTATTTTAGGAACTTAAAAAGCTCTTTCACTTGCTCTCTAGTCATTACAATGCCTCCCAATCTATCTCACTAGCTTTTTTGTTCCGGTATTCATTAAAATTAGCAACCTTCTTTGATTCAGCTTTCTTTTTATCTTCCAACACATCTTCAACTGTAAAAAGTTGTCTTGAATGCCAATCTCTCAATATGCTTTCCAAAAATCTAAACGGCTGTCTTGGGTTAGATTTAGCAGTTTCTTCAATGGCCAAATTGACAACATCTTTATTTCCTTTAAAATCATTAACCCATTGCACCAAACTTTCTATTTGGAATGGATTTATGTGTACGAAAATTTGTTGATAATAATGAACCGGATCTTTTGCCATCTCTTCTTCATCTTCTTTCTTTAATATTTCTTTAATATTTCTTTCTTGGGTATCAATTTGTACACTAGGTCTAGTATCGTTTTGTACACTAGTACTGGTGTCAGTTTTGATACTAGTATCAATTTGTACACTAGTGTCAGTTTTGCCACTGGTGAATGATGAATATTTTTCTATTTTCCAAGTGTTATAGTTTTTATTGAACATGTAAGTATTTGAAGTTTTTGCGTTCCCCTTTTTTGTCACAATCAAAACATTGTTTTCAATTAAGCTTTTTAACGAACTGTTCACTCTGGATCTATTCAGCCCTGTATGATTCATAAAAAACGTTAATGACATTTCATGTTCTTTTCTGTTAAAACCGTAAGTGAATCGGAATACACATAAAATAATTTTCAACTCATTTAGTGAGAATTTATATTGTTGGATAACTTCTAATAGTTCATTAGCAATCCTGGTAAACCCATTTTCAAGTTGTACGTTTGACATATCACCTCGCCTCCTTCAGCGAATTAATTAATCTATTTCCGTACACAAATAGCAAAAGGTTTTTTGACTTTTTTTATGGAATAATCTGGATACCTGGACATATAATTTAGTACAAGCTGTTTTAAATGATCTTTATTCTGTGCCTTCTCCCATATCCAAGATGGGAGAAGGACTTTGTGAGGAACATGATTAAACATAGATCAACTCACCAATTTCCATCGTGTTATTTAAAAGTTTTGTAGAACGACAGTAATCGCACTTTTCACACCTATTTGGTTTTTCTTTACCAGCTTTAACTTCTAGGATTCTAGGAAGATACGTTTCAATGTATTCATATTCAAAATCAAATCTGCTCTCATCGAAGTGCAAAACGGCTTTATTTGGCGGATTTTCTTTTGTTACGGCTACAATGTAAGGTGTATAGGATTGTCCTAAATTTTCTTGTAAAACCCGTCTGTAAACCGCCATTTGCAGCACATAGTCCCAAGCTTCTATGAAAGAAACCCAACCATCATATTTTTCACTCCAATATCGCTTATGAAGGTCTTGTGTTGTTTTGATGTCGCTAAAGAATCTATGTTGATGATTGATATTATCGACTTTGATTTTCCAATCTGTTCCCCATAAGTGAGCTGTGAAAATTAACTCTTTTTCTCCACTTAGGGCAAACATTGCGAACTTGTCACTTTTTAATGCTTCAATCATTCGATCCGCATCTTCAAAGTCTGCATATTTTCCATTTCCTCTTGTCTTAAAAATCGCTCCATTATTTTCATCAATAAATTGTTGGAACGCTTCATCACTTTCAAACGCTGAGTGAACATAAGAGCCAACCAACAAAGCGTTGGTGTGTGGCTCCTTATATTCACCTTTTAAAGTTGCTAAAGCTTTTGCTTCACATTTACGAAAGTCTTTAAACTGTGAAACGGACATAAATTGTTGATTAGCTTCATTCGAATGATAATTCTCCCTGGTCAAACTCAATTTCTTGACTGTCATCCGGTTTCACCTCTTCTTTTTCATCCTTTACTTCATTCGTTTTTGTTTCTTCAAACGTTTTAGCTAAGTCACTTTTTTGTTGTTGTGGAACATCTTTATCAAACCAATCATCTACCTTGCTCATGCCGTCTTTTAGTGAATTGAAGATTTTAATTAGCTCTACTAAGTCATATTCAGTGAAAGCTTCTGCGTTGTAGCCAAATCTTGCTTCAATCATTTCTTGTGTAACTCTGAATTGTTCTTTAAATGCTTTTAACGCATTTGCAATTCTGTCTTTTAATGGACCTTTGCTTTGATTCGCTAATGTTCTATTGCATTCTTGAACGGCAGCTTCGATAATGTCACCAGGGATAACACCTAAGATACATGCTCTTAAACGTCTTGAACCGTTGTTGGCAACCAATTCATAAATATCTCTTGGGTCATCAAGTTTTTTTAGTTGACCTTTAGCTTTTCGTATATGTTTTACTGTGAAAACTTTTTCTTGCCGAACGTTGGTTTCTAAATCCCAAGCGTAAGCCATTGCAACCGATTCGCCTTCACGTTGTTCTAATTCCTTGATACCAAAAGCGATATTTCCCCAATTTTGAGCGATTACTTCTGCCAAACGGATTGATGGACCTTCTACCCTTTGACCGCCTCTTGGATAGCTATAAATGGCTGTTTCTGCTAACGATTTTCTTTTACAAGCATCTAAAATTCGTTGTTCAGCTTGAAAGATGTTTCTAGGGAACTGACGTGCCATAAAGATTTGCGCTTTCACTTCTTCCATTTCACGACTGCTTTGTGCTTGTGCTAAAACGTTCCCTTGTGATTGTGGTTGATATACGTTACCAGCTTGTACATCGTTAAATTGATTTGCTAATTGATTCATTCCAATTCCTCCTAATTCGATTGTTTTAATTGTCAAATATGCTATAATCAACGTAAGAAAACTTAATTAGTGGCTCTTTACTCCTGCTTTGTGTGAGCAGGAGTTTTATTCTGCAATTCTTTCCTCTGCTCCCACCATTTTTAAAGCGTCAATGGTTTCTTGAAGTAATTCCTCTTTTAAGAAAATCACATCGTCAATTTCTAAAATTTCATCCCCTGGATAAACATTGTTATCAAAAGCGTCTTTGCCGGGTTTCGTTTTTATTGGCTCTGGGTAACCTGTCCGCGTTGTTCTTGTAATGCGTGGATCTTGAATATCAACTGCCAATTATTCCACCTCCAATAAGTCAACTTCATGACTAAATTCGATTTCATCTGCCTTGCACATTGGACAAATGCTAGGTTCTTCTCCATCAGGGACCGCAAATTCATGTTCAAAATCAGCGCATACGTAAACATCAAGTATCATTAGCTCACTTCCTTCTGTTCTTTGATTGATAAAAGAATCCCATCCTCGATATAGTTGTAAATATCTTGGTAAGTACAGCTTTTCTGCATAGACATCGAGTTATCTAAGATGAATACTTCACCGTTTGTAAGATGAACCTCTGTACCTTCTTTTAATTGAAATACGTCAATGTTAGGCATGTTTTCACCTCCTTTTGATCATCGAACATGATTTCCACAAACAAGACATTCGGTGTGCGATGGCTCTTTTACATACTCGCCAGGAATCGTTGTCCAAATTAAATCTGTGATAGGGTGATGGCATTTACCTGATTCAACGAATCGCTTGTATCGTTCACCCTTGCGTTCGTTGTAGTATTTACATCGAGGGCATACAAGGTATTCATCTGCAAATACCTCACCAAACTCCGCAATGACAATTCTTCTTAGGTAATACACTTCACCTTTGATAAATGACTTGTCGCAATATAAACAGCGTCTTTTTAACTTTCGTGAAGCTATTTTTCTTTTCACGTTTTCACCCCTTTCCTATTTGATAAAGGGTAGTAAGGGAATTGCACCCTTATACGCTAACCTACCCGGAACTAACGTTATGGCAGTGACCTGGATGGGTTTCCAATCCATCCGCATGTATTTTGGTACGGCTCCCCGATAAGCCCATCGGATCGTGGCACATTCCCGCTCGGTTAGTATGGTGTTTTAATTGGGGTCATGATGACCTTTGGAACAAATTAATAGAACAGCTAGAATCGTCATGTTGATTGACATTTAAGCCAATCAACACACCCAAGAGGCAACAAATGGGGTTGATGGGGGTGAACTTGGTTACCCCTTGGGCATGTTGACGGGCTTAAATCCCGTCGAAAACGCTTGTTTCTCGAACGAACATTTGGTATAATTTAGTTATCAGGGTAATTTGTAATGGAGTATTGTGACATTCGATGCGGTAGTTTCCAAGGACTATCGCTTTTCTTTTTGCTCTTTTTTCATGTCTTGAAAAGTTAATGTGAAAGCAATTCCTGCAAGAACCCCTATGTACAGCCAAACTAACATTTCTCACCCTCCTAAAAGATTGATAGAATTGGTAATGCAAATGCTGCGCCAATAGCCTGTAATAAAGTCGGTAAATTATTTAATAAGTGAGTTAAAGATGTTATATCTGCGCCACAAACCATTGCAGCTGCGATTTGTGGCATATCCGTTACCTGGAACCATCGAATAAAATCTGCTGCTTTTAAAGCCACGCGATTTCTTTCTAATTTAGAAATTGCTTCTCTACTCATGTTCATTTTTTCTGCCATTTCCTCTTGTGTGTACCCTTTAGCTAGTCTTGCTTTCCGTAAAATCTCCCCGAATTCCATGGCTTTCACCCCCTTTCCTAGAAGGGAATGGTCTGAACTAGACCAATAGTAACCAACTCTTACCACACAACATTCAAAACATTTGCTAAAATGAAGTTAAGGTTGTAGTACACGCAACTTACCGTATTCTCTTTTCTCGTATTGTTCTCGTGGTTCATTCATGATTACCGGTTGTGACCTTTCTAAAATCCACTGGTCGATTAAATCTTTTCTGAAAATCCATTTCCTTCGCCCAGGGAATCTTAAAACCGGTAATCCTTCTTCATGTACGTATTTTCTAAGGGTATTAACAGATACACCGACATATTCGGCTGCTTCTTTAGTTGTCATAGTTTCCATTTATATTGCCTCCTTTTGTTGTTCTTTTTTTAAACGGTTTATAATGTACATTTGACCTTTAGGTGTTACTCGCATAGTTAACCAAGTGAATGAACCTTTACTCGTTTCTTTTACACCTTGTGAGATTTCAAAGTAACCACGGTCAATGTATTCTTGATACGGTTCGTTTTTATTAGGAAAGATTAACTTCCAATCTCTAAGTTTTTGGAATAATCTACGTTCACCCATTAAAATTCCTTGCTTAGAGATCATTTTGGCAACCTCACGGACTAGTAAACTCTTATCTGATGCCATACAGGTTTCAGCAAAATTCACTAACGGTTTTTGTTGTTCAATTTGTTTTTCTGCTGCTATTCGTTTTTGTTGTTCTTCTTTTAAGTTGGTGGCTAGCTTAATTAGCGTATCTGGATTAAGAAGAACTTCTTCGATTTTTTCTGGTGTCATATATGCACCATGTTTTCTAATTGATGGAATAACTTCATGAGTGATCCAACGTTTGAATTGTTTGGCTTCTGGTAAGTTGCTTGTTAATACTAAGTTGTACAATCCATATTCATTAACAACACTCATATTTTGGTAGCCTCCAGGGGTGTAAACTTTACTTACCCCCTTTTCATCATCATCAAGTCTAGAAATAGCAACACGTGAGTTTGAGTGTTTCAAAATATTACATACATCTTTTGCAACAAACCAAGGTTCGTTATTTAAAACAACTGTTCTTAATTGCGTTCCTTGATAATTGAATATTTTTTCTAACTGATTCATTAAAATCACTCCTTATTTATTTGATAGGTTTGATTAATAGATTCAGCAGTTTCGACTAGATAATTGATTACTTCTTCTTTTGTAAAATCATTTTTCAACATGACCGTAGCTTCTAGGACTTTGAATCTTAGTTCTGCTAGGAGTGCGACTGTTTCTAAATCCATTTAGATCGCCTCCTTTGCAGCATTTGTTTGTGTATTTTTTGCACAAATATCATCAAAAAAAATTGTCCAATCAAATCCTAGGTGATAACCAAGTGATTTTGCTACCTTAACACTTGGGGTTAAACCATTTTCGATTTTTGTATAATAAGAACGGTCAATACCAACTTTTTCAGCAATATCTTGTTGTGAATATCCAAGAAGTCTTCTACGTTGTATTAAAACTTCATTTTTCAACCGATTCACCTCCGATGTGCAATTTCTACACTTATTATAATGTGCATTTTTTTCACTGTCAATACCTTTTGTTCATTTTTTACACAAATATTTTAATGTGCATTTTTTTCACTTATAATATACGTAAAATTATTTACTAGGGGAAATTGAAGATGAGATATGGGGATAGGTTAAAAAAACTGAGAGAGAGTAAAAAACTATCACAACAGCAATTAGCAGAAAAATTAAATATTAATCGTTCTACTTATGCAAGATATGAATTGAATCAAACTCAACCTGATTACGAAACATTACAAAGGTTGGCTGATTTTTATGACGTTTCAACTGATTACATTTTAACTGGAATTAATACAAAACTAACTGAAAAAGATGAGCGAGATGTTGCAAAACGTATGGAAAAAATTAAACAAGATCTTGCTGCTGATGGAGGTTTAAGTTTCTATGGAGAGCCATTAAGTGAAGAAGCGAAAGAATCTTTGCTTGAAGCCATGGAATACGCAGTAAGAACAGCTCAAAGAATAAATAAGAAGTACATTCCTAAAAAATACAGGGAAGAGGGAGACAACTAGGAATGTGAGGCGTTGTAATTGAACTGGATCAAAAAACAAGTAAACAATATTGTAAAAAAACACAAAACAAATTGCCCCTTCGAAGTGTCTGAATCAAAAAATATACATGTAGTATATTGGGATTTGCATAGCGAAATCTGGGGCTTTTATAAATATGAAAGACGAAACCGCTTTATATTTATCAATGATAATCTCGAATACCATCGGCAGCGCTATGTCTGTGCACATGAATTAGGGCATGCCCTATTGCACACCAAGGTAAACACGCCTTTTTTACAAGCAAATACGTTTTACTCCATTGATAAAATTGAACGTGAGGCAAATGAGTTTGCCGTCAATCTACTACTCTATGATAAAAATTTGGAAGATTATGAAACAAAGTTTGAATGTTTAAGAGAAAATGGGATTCCATTAGAGATGGAAAGGTTTTTATAATTTTTTATTATATTTATTTGTACATATGACTAATTGCATATTAATTTACAAGGGGGATAAAAAAGTGAGTAAGAAAGAAAAAGCAAAAAAGCCTTTTTTTAAGAAATGGTGGTTTTGGTTAATTGCAATCATTGTAATCAGTGGAATAATTGGCGCTGGTGGTGAAGAAGAAAAAGTTGAGGGGAATACGTCAAAAAAGGTAGAAAACACCGTACAAACGGAAAATAACGATAATAAAGAGGAAGGCGAAAAGGATCCTAAACCGAAAAAGAAAAACTTTACGATTGATATAAATGAAGAATTAAACTTTAAACTCTTTGATGTCGTAGTTGAAAAGGTTAAAGTGTATGAAAAAGGCAATAAAATTCTTGCCGATATAAAAATGAAGTACACAAACAGAGATTATCAATATGGCGACACAAAAACGTTTTTTGTATCTACCTTGTTTGATGTAAAACAAAATAATGTAGATTTAGAGGAAATAAACAATGCTTGGGATGTGGAAAATAAAAATCGTAGCGACGTATTCTTCCCAAATGCCGCAGGAGGAACAACTGGAATTAAATTAACGTATGAATTAAAAAACTCAGAGACACCGATTGACTTGATATTCACACCAACGACAGAAACAGAAGGAACCGAAACAGTAACGATAGATATAACTGAGTAATCATAAATTAGGTGTACATTTGTACACCCTCTTTTATAACTTAATCTATTAGATTACGAAACAAAGTTTGATTGTTTAATTGAAAAAAAGGAACGTTGGAATGAAAAATATTCTTAGGAAGTTTATAGGTATTATTACCCGATGAGTTAATACTATTTCAAAGTTTTATAAGGTAAAAACACTATGTCATTATGATGAAACTTTATATTTTAATAAAGTGTGCAAATTTGTACCCTAATTTACGCACTCAGATTAAAAGTGACAAATAATTTATAAAGCGAGGGATTAAGAAATGGAAAAATTCATCGAACAAGTTAAAACATTGTCATCAAGAATCGAGAAGATTAAGGATACCATTACAACAGAGGAAGCAACAAAAACAGCTATAATTTTACCATTTTTTCAAACTCTTGGCTATGATATTTTTAACCCTGAAGAATTTATACCCGAATTCACAGCTGATGTGGGTATAAAAAAAGGCGAGAAGGTTGATTTCGCTATAATGAATGAAAATGAACCAGTAATATTAATCGAGGCAAAATCATTAAATGAAAATTTACAAAAATATGACTCACAACTATTTAGATACTTTGGAACAACTAAAGCGAAATTCGCAATTTTAACAAATGGAATAAAATATCGTTTTTATACTGATCTTGAAGAAAAAAACAAAATGGATTCTTCTCCTTTCTTTGAGTTTGACTTACTTGATATAAAAGAAAGCTCATTAACCGAATTGGCTAAATTCCGAAAAAATAGTTTTGACTTAGAAAATATTTTCACTACAGCTTCAGAATTAAAATATCTTAACAAATTGAAAAACTTCTTAAACGAACAATGGGATAACCCTTCAGAGGAATATGTACGTTTTCTAGTTTCGCAAGTATATGATGGCATAAAAACCAAAAACAAAATTGAGGAATTTGAGCCAATAATTAAGAAAGCGTTTAAGCAATTTATAAACGAACTTGTAAACAATAAATTGAATGCTGCTCTTAAAAACACAAATATTGAAGAAGATAGATCATCTCAAGAAGAAGTTGCTGCAACTATCGAAGAACAAATGGAAGTGAACCAAGAACCCGAAATTGTCACAACTGAAGAAGAACTTGAAGGGTATGTAACAATCAAACTACTTCTTAAAGACACTGTCGATCAGGAACGCGTTTTTTATCGTGATAACAAAAGCTATTTCAATATTTTATTGGATGATAGTATCCGAAAATGGATTTGTAGGTTAGGTTTTAACACTTCTAACAAATATATAAAATTTAATGATGATGATCGTACTACTTTTAAGATTGAAAATGTTTCCGATATTGTAAAATATAAAGATAAGATAATTGAAGTTACCAAAAGATTTATATAATTAGTATGGTGTACACCTGTACACCCTCTTTTATAACCAATAACAGAATACATATATCAAATATAAATTCCATTTGAAAGGTAAACGTTTACGATAATTCAATAAATGGAGGTGTTAAATGTTGACTTCAATTAATTTGATGCCAGGTGTACATCACGTTTCCATATGGAATCAAGGACAAGAAAAAGATAAAAATCCAATAATCAAAATTAATAAACATAAGAATACAAAAATTAATGTAACCTTCTTTTTAACAGGATTAAATAGTTTAAGAGATCATATAACGCAAGAAAGAAGACCATTTTATATTTATCTTTTCCTAGTTTTTAATAATGGTGGTAAAGATTTTGAAATATTATCAAACTCCGATATTTACTGTAATGAGAAAATCTTAGCATATGACAATGTAAAGTTTAACGCAACATTAGAAATCCCACCAATAAGTGGATTTAAAGATGTTGATTTTCTAAATAACTATTTTACTTTTGATATAGTTTATTCCGAATTTGAAGCCCAAGATGGCTCTGATATTAATTTGATGATAAACAATCATTCTAATAAATTATTTAGTTCAAAAATTAACCTTACCTTTATAGATGAATATGTCGAAGGTGATTCAAATGACTAAAGTGGTTTCAATCAAATCTTTTAATAAATTCAAAGGTGTTCGTGGCTCATATCAACGTGAGGATGATATAATAAAAGAAAAAGTCTTTTCAGGTTTTATGGAAACAGCTGCTTCTGATTTAGGAAACAGAGGTGATAATATGAAGGATGATACATTAGGAATACTATTTGATGAATTGAAGAAGGATATGAGGGAACGCGAGGCAAGAATACACGAAGAAATCCTCCAACGTGAAAAGCGTTTTGAAGAAACATTAAAAGCTTATCAGCAGGAAAATAAAGAACGTGAAGAGAGAATTTACCAATTAATTAAAGAAATACAAAATGATAATAAAGAGTTTAAAAACGAATTAAAGAATGAAATTCATATTACCAAACAAGAAATTTCCAACTTAACTAAACATAATCAATCATTAGCGACCACCAATAAGTGGGCGAATATTGCTACTATTATCGGTATTGCAACAATTAGTATTACAGTAATAATCGCATTATTTGTTAATTAATGAATTTAAGTGTACGAAATGTACACTTTTTTGACCAAATAACCGAACAAATATTCCCTTAAAAAATTGAAGGAGGTTTCAATATGGCAAAAGGTTATGTAAGGAAAAGAGGGAATAACAAATGGCAACTGGAAGTGGATTTAGGAAGTTACATCGATCCAAAAACTGGGAAGAGGAAACGACACAAAAAGTATAAAACGGTTACTGCAAAGAACAAAACGGAAGCCGATAAGAAATTAATTCGTTTTGTATACGAAGTGACTGGTGAAGGTTACTTTGAACCAGAAAAAATGTGGTTTGTTGATTTTGTTGAAAAAGAATATTGGCCTAAATGGGCTAAGAAAAACCTTGCTCATACTACACTTGATACTTACAGGCGTTATTTAGATGCTCGAATCCTTCCTGCTTTTAAATATTTGCGAATGGATCAAGTCAAGCCTAAGCACATTATGGACTTTTTGGATAACCTTTCTGAAGAAGGAATGAGGTTAGATAAGCTACGAGATAAAGACGGGAAACTAGTTACTAAACAAGGGAAGTTATCAGGAGCGACTATTGAGTACCATCATCGGATTTTAAAAAGTATCTTCAAGTTTGCAATAAAGCTAAAAGTGTTAAAAGAAAATCCAATGGATGATATAGAAAAACCTAAATTTAAAAATAAAAAAATCGAAGTGTATACACTAGAAGAAGCTAGTAAATTGATAAAATGTCTAGAAAGTGAACCGTTACATTGGAGGATTATCATTAAATTGGCAATTACCGCTGGCTTGCGTAGATCAGAACTACTTGGCCTAGAATTTAAGCATTTCAATTATGAAAATAAAATAATGCATGTCGAACAAGCCGTTACGTATACAAAGGATGAAGGTTATCAGGTTCATGAAATAAAAAAAGGGAATGGAGAAGCGAACAAACGTGACATTGTTATATCAGAGTCGCTCATTCCCGAAATAAAAAAACTAGAATTACAACGTAAAAAAGAAAGAATAGCTATCCAAGATAAAGATAAATGGGAAAAAGGGAAATACAACTTTTTGTTATGTGACGAAACGGGAAAGCCTTATCATCCGAGTGCTATAAAAAATTGGTGGCAAAGATTTATCAAACGGCATAATCTTAAATATATTAATTTACACGCTTTAAGACATACCTCTGCCACTTTACTTATCAATGAAGGTGTACATGCAAAAATTATTTCTGAACGTTTAGGACATTCAAATATAAAAACAACAATGAATATATATGGTCATGCCCTAAGACAAGCTGATGAAATTGCAACTGCAAAATTAGACGCTGCATTATCTTTAGATAAAACAGATCATGGTAATTAATTTTTTGTTAAATCCATTATGAGTCATTAAGAAGTATCAAAAAACACTTAATTTTGTAGTTTGGTCGGCAAAATGTCGGCAAAAAAGACTTTGTGAAAAATAATAGAGCGATCTCGGACGTACCAAGAACCGCTCTATATCAATACTTGAATTAGTATGGAGCATACCGGGCTCGAACCGGTGACCTCTTCGCTGCCAGCGAAGCGCACTCCCAACTGTGCTAATGCCCCACATTGAAATTTATTATTTATATTATAACACTCTTTATTATATAGGGACAGCAGAAAATTTGCAATAGTAAAAAAGCAATTACTGCAATTAAGCTTTTTTTAAAAATCTATTGTCCTTCCAGATAAACCAGATAAAATAATTTGCTGCCTATAGTTAGTATATGTAACATCTATGTACTGCCACATTTTACGACTAAAAATAAAAAGATCGCCCTATATATAAATCTCATCTATTTCAGGCGATTTTCCAAAGGAGTGACAATCTAAAAATTAGTATAAAATCATCCCTTTAAATTAGTGAATAGTTCTTTATTATTAGGCTTTGTTAAAGTTAGTTGTTGATAATTTGATAAACGGGAACTTATGTTCTATAATGGGCTTATCATTATAAAAGTTGGTGATGACGGTGAGAGCAACTGATATTCTTAAAGCTATTCAAA
>NZ_JAOUSE010000024.1:2471-42564 GCF_025660415.1 Pallidibacillus thermolactis | reverse complement strand
TTGGTCCTTCTTCTGCTAATGGGGACTTTAGTCGAAGAAGGCAATACTATGATTTAGAACTTCCAAATAATTGGAAGTTCTAAATTTTTTTATTCAATATCAACATTAAACTTTAACAGAGCCAATTCAAAAAATAAAAAAGATTGTCCAATTCTATTTTTGTAAACTCTTTGTGGTAGAAGCGAATTGGGCAATCTACAAAATGTCACATTCATTTTTCATATGATACGATCTTGATGATGAATTTAATGCCATTATCGAAAGGATATGTTTAAACTAAAATGGTGTATTTTTCATTATTCACATGAAATTCAAATTGAGGATAATCTTTTATTAATGGTTTACGAAAAAAACGCATATATTTATTTAAAAGCATATCCAACTCCTGACTCGATTTTAATGTTTCTTCGTCAGTAAACCCATATTTTTCTGCAATGGCAATCATTTCATTTCTCTTTTCTTTGATTTGTTCCTCAAGATCTTGTTTGTTTTTTTCCGTATTCACTACTAATCCTCCTACTTCTACCTTCATCCTCAAACACACTCTTTAGCAATTTAACCAGATTTATATTTGAAAGTAAAGGGAATCGGCAAAAGTAGACAAAGTTCGATAATAACTTTTTTTTGACAAAAACAATGATTATTCTACAATTTTCATGATTGATTGATTGGTAAATAAATGGAAAATGTCGTACCTTTATTCATTTGACTGGCTACTTCAATTTTCCCACCATGTTCTTTTATAATTTTATAGCTAATCATTAAACCAAGACCGGTTCCTTTTTCCTTTGTCGTGTAAAAAGGTTCTCCGAGCCGTTTTAATTTTTCTTTAGATATACCTTTTCCGCTATCTTGAATCACTACCTTAATCCAATGATCCTCTGTTTGGTGAATGGAAATATGAATGATTTTTTCACTTGTCGAATTTTCTACTGTTGCCTCAATTGCATTTTTTACAATATTAATAAAAACTTGTTTAATATGATTGGGCTCACAGTACGTATTCATCTCTCTTTCTTTAAAATACGTACGAAGTTCGACATTATCCATTAATGCTTGTGGTGACAATAGATCAATGGTTTCTTGCATTATTTTGATAACGTTAAAATATTTATAATTAATTGCTTGAGGCTTTGCTAATACAAGAAATTCATGAACGATAGATTCAATGCGTTCTAATTCAGACATAATGATGTTGAAATACGTATCATATCCGTTAATATCCCCTTTTAATAGCTGAATAAAGCCTTTTAAGGAAGTTAACGGATTCCGTATTTCATGAGCAATTCCAGCTGCCAGTTCACCAACAATATTGAGCGTATCAGATTTTTTTAATTGTTCCTCCATTTGAATTCGATGGGTTACATCATGGAAAACGGACAAATGAATTCCTGGTAGTATGTTACGTTTCGAAAACATCTCAATCGATTTACGTGTACCATTATTCAATTCAACTTCATATGTACAAAGGTTTAATTTTTTATGAGCAACCCATTGTATGGCCTTTAATAAACTCAAATTGTTTTGATTGGTAAGTTTGATCGTTTTTAATTGTTCTGTGTAATCCTTTTTATTTTTTAACTGAAATAGATTTTTTGCTGTCTCGTTTAATTCTTGAATAATGATTGGTTTATCGTCGCAATCCTCTGCATCTTTCCAAATCATCATCCCACTCATGGCTCCGTTAAATATTTTCCGGAATTTTCTTTCGCTTTCTAGAATTTTCTTTTCCATTTCATGTTTTTCTGTTATATCTCGTAATATCGCCATATATAAGCCATGAAAAACATTTGAACTAACCGATACTTCAAATTTTTTTATTTTGTTTTTCACTTGAATACGGATTTCACCAAAAAAAGACCCTTCTTTGCACAACTTTTGAAAACAACGTTTATATTTTTCCAGATCTCTTTTTGGAATAAATGTTTTAAAGCTTTTTCCTATCAATTCTTCTTTCTTAATGCCAACAACATTGCAAAATGCTGGATTCGCTTGAACAATTTTCCCTTCATTATTAAACATAATCAGTCCATCAATAATTTGAGAAAATAAATTACTAAAAGAATGTAGATGCATTGTTCTTTCCCATTCAAGCATTTTGATCGGTGTATCCACTTCACTCAAAATGTATAAATCAGCATCTTCCCTAATATTTGCAAAAGCATGGAAAACGATATTTTTAATTGTGCCATCTTTTAACTCTAAGATCATTTCATCTCGTAATATGCCTTTTTCACGAATAATTTGATCTTGACTGTCAATGATGTCCTTCGGATCTAAATATAAAAATTCATGTAAAGACTTCATTAACAATTGTTTACGTGTCATTTGAAATAATTCGCACGCTGCCGGATTGGCATCAATTATTTTTTTATCCTTTTTATGTAATAAAATCATCGGCTTTTCCATTTGTTTATAAATGCTTTGAATCGCCTCAAGGGATTCTTCTAACAATTTCTTCTCTTCTTCTAGTTCGGCAACGCGATCTTTTAATTCAAAATAATAGGATTGGTTCAATTGTTCCACGACACTCCCTCCTCTCCTATTTAAGGAAATACGCCATAAATGGAAAATTTTCCTTTCGTAACATAACCAATTTTCCAAATTTTATCATATTTATGTTTACCTATCTTTAAATTAATCTATTATATTATATTTTACAACTATTTATGTTTTGAATTTTTAATAAATTTGGATTGTTATGTTGAATTTATGCATATTTTGTAACCTTAGTAACAATAACATCTATCTACTTTTCTTTTGTAAAAAAAGTAATATAATATTAATTTGCTAGATAATTATATGTCCCTTACACTTATTATTAGAGAAGTGATATAGGAGGACTTCCAATGACAGGAGAACGTAACTATTATTTTGATAACGGAAAGTTCTTTCTAATCTTTTTTGTTGTTTTTGGACATTTTATACGGCAATTTATTGAAGATAATGAGCTCATTCTTGCGATTTATAAAACGATTTATGCATTTCATATGCCTGCTTTTATCTTAGTTTCAGGTCACTTTGCGAAAGGGTATTTTGAAAAAGGTTACATTTTAAAATTAATGAAAAAATTACTGGTGCCTTATATCATTTTCCAATTGATTTATACAATCTATTACTACTTTTTGTTGGATCAAAATAAGTTCTCGTTTGATCTATTAAATCCACAATGGTCGTTATGGTTTTTAATTAGTTTATTTTGTTGGCATATGCTGTTACCATTATTTAAAAACTGGAGACCTCAGCTTGCGATTGCTTTTACGATTACGCTAGGAATTGTTGTCGGCTATTTTGATTTTATTAACACGACTTTAAGTTTATCGCGGACGATTGTATTCTTCCCTTTCTTTTTACTTGGTTATTTTTTAAAACGAGAACATTTCTTACAATTAAAAAGAAAACGTATGATGATACCGTCAAGCCTCGTGTTATTGATAACCTTTGGTTTATTTTTCCACTTTCCAACATGGGATTATGAATGGTTATTCGGTTCCAAACCATATAGCGAATTAGAAAACCTTACCCATTTCGCTTGGCTTGGTCGCTTATTTATCTATAGTATTAGTTTTCTAACTGTCATTAGTTTTTGGTCCCTCGTGCCAACAAGGAAATACAATTATACAAAAATTGGTCAATATACACTTTATGTATACTTATTACATGGTTTTGTCATTAAATTTTTCCGGGAATTGGATATACCGAAATGGATTGCCGACAATCACCCTTCACTCATTTTAATTCTAATCGGTTCGTTATTACTCACTTATATTTTATCCAGTAAATTGGTTCGAACGTTAATGCAACCGATAATCGAGTTAAAAATAATGAACTGGCGAATTTTATTTCAAACTTTAAATCGGAGATTATTCTCATAAACTTGATAAAAAAAAGGTCTGGTTCTTTTTTAATAAAAGAATCAGACCTTTTTTATTTAAATTCATTTCATCCTATCGTAACTCTTTCTTTCGGATAATGGAAGTTTTCCTTTTTCTCCTTTCCGCCAAGCATAAACATAAAGGAGACGATACCTACACGACCGATAAACATTAGTATCATGATGAGTATCTTACCAAAAATCGTTAAATCATCTGTAATTCCAAGTGACATGCCACATGTTCCGAAGGCGGAACAAACTTCAAATATGATCGCAATTAGAGAAACATCCTCCGTAAAAGATAAAAGGATGACGGAAGTAACAACAAGTAGCACTGCAAAAGCTGTTACGACAAAGGATTTCAACAAATCTTCTTCGTGGATTTCCCGTTTAAAAACCTTAATGATTCGATTTCCTTTGGCAAATTGGAAAAAGAACAAAATATTTAGAGCAAAAGTCGTCGTACGAATTCCACCACCAACCGAACTTGGAGAGGCACCGATAAACATTAAAATAGCAAAAAGTAATAAAGTTGCAGTAGATAACTCTTGTAAATCCAGTGTTACTAGCCCGGCACTACGAGTGGATACAGACTGAAATAAAGAATAAAACAACGATTCATGCCAATTTTTTTCTGATAAAAATTTACTAAATTCAAAGATGAAAAATACCATTGCCCCAAAAATTGCTAGTAAAAAGTACGTTACAGTTGTAATTTTCGCTGTTAAACTAAAGTGATAAACCGTTCGTCTTTTTTGTAGGTAGTTTTTAACCTCAATCAAGACTGGAAAACCAATGGCACCTAAAATAATTAATAACATATGAATGAATTGTACAAAATAATCACCAGCATAAGGTTTTACAGATGAACCGGTGATATCGAATCCGGCGTTTGTTGTGGCACTGACCGATGAAAATAAGCCATGAAACAATGCGTCATGCCAACTTGAAAAATAACGCAAATAGTAAAGCCCTAAAATAAAGGCACCAATCACTTCGATTAAGAAAAAAATTATTAAGATGTGCTTCATTAGATTAACAACACCAGCAAATTTTATTTGATTTTGATCGGTCATGATTAGTTGCCGTTCTTTTAAGCCAATTTTTTTACGAAATAATAACCAAAAAAATGTACCTAAAGCCATAATACCAATTCCACCGATTTGTAAGATGATGATAAGAAAAATAATTCCTGTAGGCGTAAAAGTGTCTGCAATACTTACGGTGGTTAAACCTGTCACACTAACAGCACTAACCGCTGTAAAAAGCGAATCGATAAACGACCATGGCACATCTTGTTGTCTTGCAATAGGTAAACTAAGTAAAATCGTTGCAAAAGTTACCGTTAGCAAATAGTATCCCACAATAATTCGGGTTGGACTTAAATTGTAGAAAAAATTTTTGACTGTATCCCACATAACGATTCCTCGCTTACTAACTCATCAATTAGTTTATATAATATGTCCAACCTATATTAATATAAAGTAACCACTTTCTGCAATATCATTTATACAAAAGTTCCCACTTATGTTTTTCTCACCTTGTTCCATAATAATGGTATACCGATGTAAAGGTGGTGAGAACATGGCACGTTCTTCAAATAAATTATTAGTCCCTGGTGTACAGCAATTTTTAGACCAGGTGAAATATGAAATCGCACAAGAATTCGGTGTTACTTTAAGTGGTAACACGGCTTCACGGGCCAATGGTTCAGTTGGCGGTGAAATTACGAAGCGATTAGTCAAACAAGCACAAGCTCAATTTGCAAATCAAAATAATCAACAACAATAATAGAAAGTATGGCGTATGAGGCAGTCACTAGACTTGCCTCAATATTATTTGGTTTGACAAAAAGTACCATACTTGTTTAATGCTCGTTACCCTGATGAAAACATTTTTTCTTCTGTTGCCGTCAAAGTTTCTGCCTTCATTCCACTCTTGTACACACTTTTTCGCCTGCTCGAACCAAATTTCTGCTTTCATCTCCTCGATGAAAACAGTTTATCTTCTGTTCCAAGCTATTTTCTGCGTTCATTAACCTTTTGAACACACTTTTTCTTCTGTTCCAAGTCATTTTCTGCGTTCATCCTCCCTTTGAAAACACTTTTTCTTCTGTTCCAAGCTATTTTCTGCGTTCATTAACCTTTTGAACACACTTTTTCGCCTGCTCCAAGCTATTTTCTGCGTTCATCTCCCTTTTGAACACACTTTTTCGCCTGCTCCAAGCCATTTTCTGCGTTCATCTTCCTTTTGAAAACACTTTTTCGCCTGCTCCAAGCCATTTTCTGCGTTCATCCTCCCTTTGAAAACAGTTTTTCTTCTGCACCAAACAATTTTCTGCGTTCATCCACATTTTTTCAGCTCTACCACCAAAATTCCGCATTCACCTCTCCAAAGATTGGATCAATAAACAATAAAAGTGCGCTCACCTATTGATGAACGCACTCATATTCAACACAAAATGGCTTTCAATTTCATACTATGTTCAAGTCTATCAAAGTTTCACAATTATCTTGTATACTTATCCATCGGATTATATAACTTCACATCTGGATTTTTATCTTGGAACCATCTTAAGGCAAAATCATTTTCAAATAAAAATACATTTCTATCAAACCGATCTTTAACAAGCATACTTCGTTGGCTGTTCAATTTTTCATCCACTGTATCATCTTCAACCCAACGTACAATTTTTGAACCTAAATGTTCCATAATAACATCAGAGTTATATTCGTTTTTCATCCGGTGTTCGAAAACATCAAATTGTAACTGACCGACGGCACCAATGATATAATCTTCATACTTCGTTTTAAATAATTGAATAGCTCCCTCTTGGACAAGCTGATGGATCCCTTTATGAAACTGTTTTTGCTTCATTACATTTTTCGCTCTTACTCGAACAAACAACTCAGGGGTAAATTGTGGAAGTGGGTCATAATGTATTATTGGTTTACCCCCCACAATCGTATCGCCAATCTGGTAGGTGCCAGTATCGTATAAACCGATGATATCACCACTAACTGCTTCGTTTACCGTTTCTCTAGTTTCTGCTAAAAATTGTGTGGATTGGGATAACTTCATTGATTTACCTGTCCGTGCCAGGGTCACATTCATCCCCCGTTCAAATTTTCCAGAACAAACACGGACAAAGGCAATTCGATCACGGTGAGCAGGATTCATATTCGCTTGAATTTTAAAAACAAAGCCAGTAAATTGTTCGTTTAACGGATCAATATAACCTTGATCTGAATGACGAGGTTGGGGTTCCGGCGCAAATTTTAAATAGGTTTCTAAAAAGGTTTGAACACCAAAGGTTGTTAACGCACTGCCAAAAAATACAGGTGTTAGCGTCCCCTTCGCAATTTTTTCCTCAGAAAACTCATTTCCCGCTTCATCTAATAATTCAATTTCTTCTAAAACTTGTTCATATAAACTTGATTGCTTTATTGGATGATCTCCGTCAATTTCACCGTTTGCATTTAACGGAATAAAACGTTCATCCTCGTCTACTCGAAACTGTTCAATTCGTTTATAAAACCGATCATAAATTCCTAAAAATTCTTTCCCCATCCCAATTGGCCAATTCATCGGATATGCTTCAATGCCGAGCACTTCTTCTAATTCTGCAACTAATTCCAATGGGGATTTTCCAACTCGATCCAATTTATTAATAAAAGTAAAAATCGGAATTCCACGCATACGGCAAACTTTAAACAATTTAATCGTTTGCGGTTCAATCCCTTTAGCAGAGTCGATAACCATGACGGCACTGTCAACGGCCGTTAAGGTCCGATACGTATCTTCACTAAAATCTTCGTGACCTGGTGTATCTAGAATATTGACACGAAAACCATTGTAATCAAACTGCATCACACTCGATGTAACCGAAATCCCCCGTTGCTTTTCAATCTCCATCCAGTCACTTTTTGCAAATTTCCCGGTCTTCTTCCCCTTTACCGTACCGGCTGACCGAATCGCACCACCAAATAATAATAATTTTTCGGTTAAAGTCGTTTTCCCTGCATCCGGGTGGGAAATAATCCCGAATGTCCGTCGAGATTTGACTTCCTCTATAAAGTTGTTCATATAAATTATCCTTTCTATCTTTCAAAATTACGTATCCGTTCTCTGAATAAATTAAAAACGTATATTACATGTCCGTAGACCTCACTTTCTTATCTACAGAAAAATTTTACCTTGCTAATAGTAAGATTGCAATGATTTTTGAGTTAACCGACCTATCCGTTGGAGTCCATTGTCTTTTTTTTGCTTTTTATTATACGTTCAACAAAATAATAAAGAAAAAATAGTGAAAAAATAATGACTTTTAACGGATTACTTAAAGGAAAAGGATTTACCCGATTCATAATTGATTTAGATAACTCATCTCCTGTAAAAAAATCAATGGTAATAGATACTCCTAATAAAACAATAAAAATCAAACAAAAGATTCCAAATATCTTTATCATCATAATGCATTCACCTCATACAATGATTCTAATTTATTATTTGTATAGGGAATGTTATTATCCCTTCTTTTGCATAATGTTCCAGCAATATACAAATAATGAAATAATAAACCAGCAATTACCACATATATTCGACTGTTTCCATTTTAGGAGGATTCATATGGGATTTTGGTCAAGGCAAACAAAGAAGAGGAAAAATGATAAAAATAAAAAGCAGCAAACAAAAATGGAAAAATTAGAGGAATTGGCCGGAACTGCTTTTGATATTCCATATGAACAATTAAAACAAAGCCTTGAGGAAAACATTGATTATTTAAAAAAAGTAACAGGTAATAGTCCCGATATCCTTTATCGAGAAATCGAAATCGGTAAAAGATACACTATAAAATCAACAATAGTTACAACACTTGGATTAGTCGATACTCAACTCATCAATGATTTTATTTTAAACTCATTAATGACACAGCCGTTTCATGAGAAAATAGAAGAATATATAAAAGAAAAAGTTAGACAAGAAGATGACAAACTTACAAATAGCAGTGCAGAATTAATCTTAACTGAAATCGAAAAAAAACTGCTACCAATTTCACATGTTAAACGGGTTTCAAATTGGTCTGCAATCTTTAAATATTTATTAACAGGTAAGGCAGTTATTTTCTTAGACGGTGCAAAAAGTGCATTAATTACGAGTACACAAGGCGGAGAACAACGCTCGATTACAGAGCCTCAAAAAGAAGTATCCATATTTGGACCGAAGGACTCCTTTACCGAATCAATCGTAACTAATATTAGTCTCATTCGCAAAAGAATTAGAAATCCAAATCTCTGGGTCGAATCATTTACAATCGGAAAAGTCTCTCAAACCGATATTCGTATTATGTATATTAATGGAATTGCCAATGAAGAAATCGTAGAAGAAGTGAGACAACGACTAAATAAAATTGACATAGATCAAATTCTAGATGCTAGTTTTTTACAACAGTTTATCCAAGATAAGGTATTTACATCATTTCCAACCATTTATTATACAGAAAGGCCGGATGTAGTTACGGCAAACTTGATGGAAGGTAGAGTTGCGATTTTTGTTGATGGTTCACCCTTTGCCTTGACCGTACCTGCACTTTTTTTGGAATTTTTCCAGTCGGTCGATGATTATTATGCTCGATTCGATATTATCATCTTCCTTCGTTTTTTACGTATCGCTCTTTTCTTTATTGCAATGATTTTACCAGCAACGTATGTAGCTATTACAACTTTTCACCAAGAAATGGCACCAACATTATTAATTATCGCTATTGCTGCTCAACGGGAGGCCGTTCCCTTTCCGGCTTACTTTGAGGCATTACTAATGGAAATCACATTTGAAGTTCTACGTGAGGCAGGAAGTAGATTACCAAGAGCGATCGGACAAGCTGTTTCTATTGTTGGCGCACTTGTGATTGGACAAGCCGCCATTCAAGCTAATATTGTTTCCCCAGCAATGGTAATTATTGTTTCTTTAACCGCTATATCAAATTTCGCTATTCCTTCATTTGATATGGCAATAGCTACACGAATTATACGTTTTATCTTAATGACATTGGCCGCTGTCATGGGCATTTATGGGATCGTTTGCGGATTAATGTTTATGTGTATTCATCTAAATAGTTTACGTTCTTTTGGCGTCCCTTATATGGAACCTTTTGCACCGGTAACGGTCAGAAGCCTTGGTGATACAGTTGTTCGTCTTCCTTTAATGTACCATAAATATAGGCCAAAAATGATAGCTAAGAAAAATACAAAACGGGTAAGCGCAGTCAATAGTGAACAACAATCGGACAAAGGAAAAAATAAAAATTCCGAAAAGGGATGATTCGATGAAGAGTAAAAAGCATTACTTCTTCATAATAAATATCGTCTGTACTTCGCTTTTACTTTCGGGATGCTGGAGTTACCGAGAATTAACGGATATTGCCTTCGTTATTGCAATTGGTATTGATGAAGGAGAAAAGCAACCTTATAAATTATCCTTCCAATTAATTAATCCGAAAAACGTCGCCGGAGAACCACAAAAATCAGGAATTATTGGTCCAGCGACAGTCATCTATCAAAGCGAGGGGGATAATCTTTTTACCGCCAATCGTGCTACAACCCAACAAGTTTCTAGGCGACTGTATTACGCCCATACTAGTTTAGTTGTCATTAGTGAAAAGTTAGCTAGGAAGGGAATTCGTGATGTACTAGATATCTTGACTCGTAGTCCAGAATTTCGTCCAACAGCGGACATAGTAATTGCCAAGGATTCGTCTGCTGAAGACTTACTAAATGTATTAACACCTTTGGATCAAATCAATGCTGATAAAATCCAAAAAACATTAAAGTATTCTGAACAATTATATGGAAAAACTACTAAGACAAACATAAATGATATCGTAAGTGAACTCATTTCAAATGGTAATTTACCCATTATAAGTGGATTTAAGATAGAAGGAGACCGAAAAAAAGCAAAAAGTTCTGAAAATATCTTGAATCAAAAACCACTCTCAACCATACATGCCGATTCGATTGCTTTGTTTAAAAACGAAAAGCTGGTCACTTGGGCAGAAGGTGCAGCAGCGCGAGGCATTAACTGGATATTAGGAAATACTAGTCAACCAGCAGTAAATATTGATTGGGCAGATAAAAAAGGGGCAATTAGTATTCAAATCCTCCGCTCTAATAGTCAAATTAAGACTGAGGTAAAAAACAACAAACCAATTATTACCATTAATCTCAAAGCAGAAGGAAACGTCGCCGAAGTAAATACGTACCTTGATTTATCTAGAGAAGAAGAATTTATTAAATTGCAATCTGAACTAGAAAAAGTAATCAAAAATGAAATCAACGAAGCGATCAAGTTAGGTAAAAAGTATAAAACCGATGTTTTTTCCTTCGGTGATCATATACGTATATCTCATCCAAAATATTGGAAAAAGGTTCAAGATCATTGGAATGATGATATTTTACCAACAGCTGAAATTAAAATAAATGTAGATGCTTCACTCCGCTTGACTGGTTTAAAAACAAAATCAGATGTTTATCAATGAGGGCGTTGAAAAGAATGGAAAAAACAAAAATCGATAGAATTCAATTTTTTATTCTTATCATTATATTTCATATGAGTATCTACCTTACCATTCCTCTAGCTAGTGGTGCAAGAAGGGATGCTTGGATCGTCGTTTTAATCAGTGCTTTCTTCGGCATTTTAATGTTTATGATTTATTACAAACTGTATACCTATTATCCAACGGAGCTTCCTTCCACTTATATTAATAAAATTGTTGGAAAAATTTTAGGAAAAATTATTTCATTTGGATATATCATTTACTTTATTTATATTTGTTCTGAACAATTACGACATTTCGGAGATTTAATGATAACGATCGCATATCTTGGAACACCAATAATCATAATTAACTCAATGATATTATTATTAGTCATTTACGCAACTATTAAAGGAATTGAAGTAATTGCTCGTACAGCGTTGTTGAGTATTCCAGTCATTTGTCTCATTTTTGTTTTTTGGCTTATCGTGCTTCCCTTTTCTGAAATTTTTAAAATAAATAATTTACAACCGATATTAGAGAATGGATGGGGACCTGTGTTCTCCACCATTTTCACAAACACAATCTACATCCCATATGGTCATACAATCGTCTTTTTATTTATCCTTCCTTATTTAAAAAACCGAAAATACGGCAGAACAATTGGTAGCTTAGCAATATTTACAGTAGGTTGCATCTTTACCGTTAACGTTTTGGTTAATTTAGCTGTATTAGGGCCAGATCTATATAATAATACGGTATTTCCTTTATTACGAACAGTTCAGCTTATTAGATTTATGGACTTCATTGAACGACTTGATGTGATGCTATTAATTTTAATATTTATCGGAAATTTTTTTAAAATCGTCTTATTTTTTTATGTTGCTGTCATGGCAACTAAAGAATTAATCAATTTGGATGATTATAAACCTATTGTCATCCCCTTCGCAACAATTGTTTTATTTTTTTCCATGGCAATTGCAAGTAACCATTCTGAGCTTATCCAAGTTGGAATAGAAACCACACCACTATATCTTCATTTACCGTTTCAAATGATTATACCCGTTATATTATTAGGCATTGCCTTCATAAGAAATCGAACAAAGAAAAATGGATCTTTACAAGAAAAACAACAAAATCAAGACCAAGATTATGTTGGATATAACACGACCGCAAATGCACTAAATAACGCTTCTGATGAAATACAAAGTAATGATGATGCAAGTAGCATGAATCAAGAAAAGAACAACAATGCAAGGACAATTAGTGAGGAAACTAATAACAATGCAAACGGGAATAACTACAATCAAAGTGGAAACTCAAATCATAATGGGTCAAATACTAACAATAAAATTAACCAACCAATTGAACAACAAGAAGCAAATAGAACAAGTTCTATCGAGCATCAATCTCAGCACACAAACCGTACAGAAGCATCAGTCCGTAAAAATGAAATCCAAAAGAATAACATGGCCAACTCTACTTTTGAAAAATACAAACCATATAGTATCGATAAGGATATGGCAAAACAAGACAATAAAACGATAGGTGATCAAAACAAGGCAAAACAAAACATTGACACGACTAATTCAAAGCAAAACATTAAAAAAACTGAATCTAGTCAACAATCAAATCCTAGCGTTCAAAAGGACAAAATAAAAAATGGAAAACAAAACAAGAAAATAAATGTAGAACCTCAAAAAAGCAATGAAGAAACAAATGTCACCATCAGAAATACAAGACGTTCAAAACGAAGCAACAGAAAAAGATCGGTAAGACAGACAAAGAAAGCTATAAAGTTGATGCAGATGGTTGAATCTAAACAGAAAAATCAAAATCAAAATAAAAATATAACAAAAGTTAAATCTCAATCAGAAGATTCAGCAATAAATAACCAAAAACCAAAACAGTCTCTTTTTATTAAATATAAAGGAAAACAATAGGAGGCAATTTCATAACTTTTTATGAATTGCCTCCAATACTATATTCTATAGCAAGAGAATTTTCACCCGAAAAAATTTTATTTATTCACTCAACCTATGTTTAACTTTCTCAGGTAACTCTATACCTTGCACTTCTTCCCACTCTTCAACAAAAGAACCTTTTGCGGTGATTTTTAAATAAGCCTGTTCTTTTAGTACTTTTCCTGAACTAAATGTTACTTCTCTTTCTTCGCCATCTTTATTATAACCGGTGAGCGTATATTCATATCTCGGACCATTTGAAACAGGAGCTTTATTTATTTGGACATACACCTGTTCTTTAGGTATAAAAGGGTTAATATGATCTCGATCTTCTTTTGGTATAATCGTAAAAATTCCTGCGATGATAATCGTCAAAAAAAGAATGATTCCGATCAATGTTTTCATTATTTTTTTCAATGTTGATCTCTCCTTGTTATTTTAATACTAGAAAAACAAATTTCCTTGCTAGTTTTACTTTAATGAATACCGACATTGTTTACTATCGAATTAAATTACATGTATATTACACTTTTGTAAGCTAGTGGCTAATTCCAATTACGAAAAGACAAAAAAACGTGAAACCCTTGAAAAATGGATCCCACGTTTCTTACGAATCATATTTATGTATATTTTACGTTTGTAATTGATGTATGATCAAAAATTTACTGTCCTTATTTCAATCATTCAAAGATGAGATAAAGGGAAGTCGATGAAACGGCATACTTAAAAAGCAAGCCGTATATGTATTTTCATGCTCTTTTACTTTATTGGAACAAGACTGGCTACTTTGATAAACGGATTTTTTTTACCATTGCTAACCTATAAGGAATCTTTTAACTGACTAAAGCTTGCTAGTTTCTTAAGGATAAAGGCTGTAAGGATTGCTATTATGCTAGGAATATAGATTTGTATATTAGTTAAAAATAATTCTGACAATGAAGATAATTGAAATCAATGTATAAGTTATGTTGAAGCATCTAGAATCCTAGGTTGTATTTGTACCAGCTGGAGAATACGCATTTGTTACTTTTGAAGGTAGCGGACAATATTTTGTCGAAAAAGATGATGCTGGAAATATTATCGATAATGAAAACTTTGATAGTTTTGGATATGTGTATGTGCATGGTGCAGGTAATATTCAAACAGATGCCGTTCTAATTAATCTAAATGATTTTGATACTTTAGGAGTAAGTAGCGCTAAAGAAATATATGAAATTTTAAATGATAAAACAGATTACAAAGATGGAGCATGGTATAAAGTTGGTGTGGATATTCCTGCAGGAGAATACGTTATCGAAAGTTATGGTGAAGGATATATTGCTATCATGAGTGGGCCTGTTGGAAAAAGTGAAATAATAGATAACGAAATCTTTAATGGTAGATACGCTGTAAATGTTTCCGATGGACAATACTTAAAGATTTCCAGAGGAACAATTTCTCAGTAATTTATAATATGGATGGGGCTGTAATAGCCCTTTTTTTACTACATGTAAAGAATAATTTTCTATTCTTAAAAAGGAGTTAAATTTATCCATAATCTGAAACCAGTAATGGTTTAAAGAATTTACAAAAAATAATCATCAAGACATTAAATATCTAATCTCACAAATAAAAGAATTAAAACTTAAATCCCCCTTGACAACGATTGAGATATCCATTATATTTATAATTGTCTTAATTAAATATTATGATTCCGTAGCTCAGCTGGGAGAGCACCACCTTGACAGGGTGGGGGTCGGTGGTTCGAGTCCACTCGGAATCACTACAGCAAAAGGCATATTCCATAAGGGTTTATGCCTTTTTTCTTTGTTTTTCTTTTCGCCTTTCCTTTCCATTTTCTAGGTGAAATGAGGGTAAAAAAGAAAAAGGACTACTTTTTGAATTAAATCACACTAAAAACCCCCCTTCTTATCGTTTTACGGTAAAATATCAGAATTATTGAAATTTTGTAATTAAGGTGACGAATAAAAAAATGGAGATAAGAAATTCTGCCAAAGCTATTATAGTTCAAGACAATAACTTGTTAGCTATGTATTAATCATGAGGGCGGAATTTATTTCGTATTAAAAACGTATCCATTTTGTCCTTGGGTATGATTGATAGTGTGGTAGACCAAAGTCGTTTGCAAAGACAAAGAAATATTCCCCTCCTTGCCATTCATCTCCAAGTAATTCTTTCTCCTTAAACCGTTGTTCTTTGTATCGGATAAAAAGCGGTATTAAATTTGATGGAATGGTGACTGGTTGCCTGATATAAAAATAACAAAAACCAATAAAATTGATGAGATAATGAAACGTTTCATTTTTTCCTCCAAACATTGTTGTCGATACATATGGTAATCTTAGGTACTAATCACGAATTATATTGATAAAAAGTATGGATTTAATTTTTGGTAGGAACTTGAGATGCCAGATATTTACAAATTATCATTTACGGTAAAGAACGAATGGATGTACAAAAATAAGCAAAAACCAAACTAAATGAGGGTGTTTTAGAATGAATTGCGGGCTAAACTGATTCGGAATACCTCCAATTCCCCGTTTCGAATCGGAAATATGTCATTAGAATGTCATTAGAATAGCCGAGAACTAAGGGTTCTTCAACTTATTTTGGAATACATTCAACTTAGGAACTTTCCTTGATAAGGTGGGGGTCGGTGGTTCGAGCCCACTCGGAATCACTACTTATTATAGAGCTTGAATTCCTTGCAACAGAAGATTCAAACTTTTGTTGTTGTTCCCCTCCCTCTTCCCGTAACTCATTACAAATTTAAATGACATTTCTACTAATCTATGATGAAAAAGATTGGCAATTGTACTTATAAACACAAGACAATTACCTTATTTATTAATCTATTCATATAAATGGAAATTTTTTGTATTAAAAATAAAATTATTATTTATAGGACTAATGAAATATGTTACCTTTATATATAAAGGGGAACACTCAAAAAACCATACTTTATTCTTATTACAATTATACTCCATTTGCTTTAATAGAAATCAACTTATTTATCTTATGGTTTTCTGTTATTGATAAAAAACGGATACGCTAAAAGTATGATTCAATAATTCATGATGGTACAAAAACTAAATATCGTTCTATGTATGTAAATCATGCTCAGTATCTCAATTAATTTCAATCAATATCTAATAAAATAAAACGAAATAAAGATACTCTTGTTTTTTTTTGAGTAAAACTCTATCAAAAAACAACAAACTTATAAGGTTAAGGTGATAACAAATGAAATTTAACACAAGAAGATCAAAAGTAAAACAAAAAAAGAAACGATACCGTTGGATTAAATTAACGGGTACACTTTTTCTTCTATTATTATTAGGAGTAGGAATTTACGTATATAACATTTACTCTAATGCTAAAGAAGCAGTAAACAATCGAATGAATTCAAATATTTCTTCTATTGATTCAGAAGAAACAAAGAAAAAGTTAGCAGCAAATGAAAAAATAAACATACTGTTATTAGGTATTGACAAGAGGGAGAATGATAAAGGACGCTCTGATGCAATGATCGTACTAACCTTGGACCCTAAAAATGATAAAATGCAGTTAATTAGCATCCCCCGTGATACCCATACATATATAGTCGGTATGAATATAGAAGACAAAATTAATCACGCTTATGCTTTTGGTGGTTCTGACATGTCAGTGGCAACAGTAGAAAATATGCTTGATATTGATATTGATGGTTTTGTAGAAATAAATATGGAAGGTTTATCGGATTTAGTAGATAGTGTAGGAGGAATTACTGTTTATAATAATACCGATTGGTATGATGAAAATGGGTTTCATTACTCAGAAGGTGAATTACATTTAAATGGGAAACAAGCACTTGGGTATGTTCGAATGAGAAAACTTGACAGTGACTTTGCCCGTACAGAACGCCAACGAGAAGTCATCCAAGCCATAATAAAGAAAGGGACTAATTTTGCGAATATAACAAAAATTAATGAAATCATTAACGTACTTGGTAATAATGTAAAAACGAATATAACCTTTAATGAAATGCAGAATTTGGTATCAAATTACTCAAATGTCTTAAAAAATACAGAAAGTTATATGGTTCAAGGAGAAGGAAAAATGGTTGATAAAACATGGTATTACTTTGTTTCAGAAGAAGAGCTAGAAAAAGTAAATGAAATGATTGTTAATAACTAAATTAATATTGTATGAAAGTTAGCCTTACATTTTCTTTCCATCACCGTTGTATATATTGGTGTATCACGAATCTCGTCACTAAACAATGTTCGGAGAAAAATTATATTCGGACTCATAATACGAAGTCATTATGCGTCTTATAGAAAGGAATGGAGGTATTTGAGTAAAGGAACAACGAAATATTACTGTACTCTGACCCTATTTTTACTCGGTTTACTACTTGTCGGTTGCTCGAGCAACGCTCCAGATGTAGAAGCGGATCTTTCTTCTGTAAATACTTCAAATGATCAAGTAGAAAAAGAAGAGAATACTCTATGTTCCCATTTTCATCTAAACATCCAAATGCAATGCCTTCAATGTCGTACTTTGCTATTGCTTCTACATCTGCGACAATCGTTTCAAATTCATAAGGATTATAAAAGAATCCCCCTGGTCTTGGCCTGACCATTACTACAATAGATATATTACACTGGTGAACTACTAAATCTATGGTTCCGAGCGAAGGAGTCAATCCAGACAAAAACATAGCGTTATTTAATTCTATTCGATCAGCTCCTGCTTTTTCAGCAACTAAAGCATCTTCTAAACTACCACAACATATTTCTGCAACTCTATTCAATGAATGTTTACCTCCGAAAGTAATAATTTTCACCAATCAACACGTAGATTCGCCATTATATTTCGTCTACTACTATTTCCATACATTATTCCATATTCATGGTCAATAATGGAATGCGTTTTTCGTATTTCTTTATTAATGATTTATTGTGTTGATCCGCTCCTTCTAAATTCCCGCTTAAAAAGATAGGAGGCTCAACATTAGATTCTGCCATTATTTCAATTTGAAATGATCTGATCTTTCAAGACTTGAAGGGAAAATATTACCTTTATTTCTAATCGTTAGATTCGTGATACAATGGGGGGATTCGCGACAGGTGTGAAGAACATAGTAACTTTTGTGGTGCTTTCCCAACCGAACTATGTTAAGGAACATTATATTTTAATAAATACTTACTTAAATAATAATCATTCCAATCAAATTCGTATGTCCCCTCAAATTCTTTGTGATGAGGGGAACACACCAACATACTTAACAAACTGGAAATACTACGATCGCAAAATTTTTTCCATCTTTTTCCCTTTCGCTAATTCATCAATCAATTTATCTAAGTAGCGAATTTCTTTCATTAAAGGTTCTTCAATTTCTTCAACGCGGACACCGCAGATGACGCCTTTAATCAAAGCACGATTCGGATTCATACTTGGGGCTTCTGCAAAAAAAGTTGCAAAATCTGTTTGCTTTTCAATTTGTGCTTCTAATTGCTCCTGACTATATCCTGTTAACCAGCGAATAATCTCATCGACTTCCTCTTTTGAACGTCCCTTTTTCTCAGCCTTTTTAATGTAATGTGGATATACACTTGCAAAACTCATTGAATAAATTCGATGGTTAGCCATCATAACGACTCCCTTACATTTTGGTTCAAATTGTACCTCTATTATAACTGATATATTTAACAATTTGAATGTCTAAACTTTCGAAAAATTATTTCCATCATAAGCATACCCTTTCAAAATATGAAGAGCATATTGAGTCAAGATTGGCATATTTTCATTTTTATTCCAAATAACTGAAATTGAACTATATACGTTTGTATTTTTAATGTGAATCACTTTCACTTTCTCTGTCGGTAAAAGTTCCACCATATCCTGTGGCATTAATGTAACACCAATCCCATGGGAAATCAGATTGGCAACTGTTAATAACTCTGGGCCAATGCCTAATATTTTTGGGATAAAACCAGCGTCTAAACATGTCTGTTCCACCAATTGATAAAGGGATGGGGATTTAATTGGATCATAATGTAAAAAAGCGTCATCCTTTAATTTCACTAAATCCACTATATCACAAGTAGCAACCGGGTGATTCATAGGGACAACAAGCTGCAGCGGATATTTTGTTAATTCCAACAAATTAACTTGTTGATCTACAAGTTCCCGAATATTGAACGGTGTGCGGATAAAGGCGATATCACTTTCCCTTTTTTTAATTAATTCAATCGCCTTTTTGGACGATGTTTCTTGAATATAGAATTCAAATGTTCCCAACCTCTTTTTCAAATCATTTAACAATTTTGGTAACCATTTACTTGCAGCAGAGGGGACCGTTGCAATTTTGATTGACGTTTGTGGAACGAGACCGGACTCTTCTATCTCATTAACGGTCCTTTCAATATTTTCAAAGGAAGGTAGTAAACTTTTATATAAGTAATTTCCTTCCTCCGTTAATGTCACCTTTCTTGTTGTTCGGTTAAAAAGCTTAAACCCTAGTTGTTCTTCCAGATTTGTAATCTGTTGACTTAACCCCGGCTGCGAAATATGTAGATTTTCAGCAGCTTGACTAAAACTCAATGTATTCGCCACCTCGATAAAGTAACGTAAAGCAAGAAAATTCATTACTGTCCATCCCCTCTTCTTATCCATAACTGAAATGAATAAAAGATAGTGATTTTCCACTATGATTATAGAATATCACGCCAATTCCCAGCAATTTTTATAATTTTAACTTATCAATATATAATGAATATGTATTTCTGTTCTATAAAGAAGATTGTTACGATATAGATGAAAAAAATTTATTTTATAAGGGGAGAAATTATGGGGCAAACAATTCGTTACTTACAATTTGGTTTAGGTCCGATTGGACTAGAAATTTTGAAACAAGCAACAGAAGCCCATCATTTCAATGTATTAGGTGCTGTTGATATCGATCCAGCCAAAGTTGGCAAAGACATCGGTGAATTCATCAACGCCCAATCAAAAGGGATCAAGGTTGTTGCGAATCTAGATGAGTTGGAGTTAAGCGACGAAAATCCAAAAGTTGCAATTCATGCAACAGGATCAAATTTAGAAAAAGTCTGGCCACAAATAAAAAATTTACTCAATCACGGTTTTTCAGTTGTCTCGACTTGTGAAGAATTATCCTATCCATGGTATCAATACCCTGAACTTTCTAAAGAAATTGATGACTATGCGAAAGATAAAGGCTTATTCGTTATCGGTACAGGGGTTAATCCTGGATTTATTATGGATACAATGACCCTCTTTTTAACTTCTGTCACTAACAAAGTAACAAATATAAACGTTTCTCGGAAAGTCGATGTTTCGAAAAGACGAATTCCACTTCAGAAAAAAGTAGGCGTTGGCATGACGGTAGATCAATTTAACGAACTTGCTGCGGAAAACAAAATCGGGCACGTTGGACTTGAAGAATCAGCAAGATTAATTGCATATGGTTTAGGAATATCTCTAAATGAAGTGAAAAACTCAATTCAACCAGTGATTGCTAATAAAGCATACTCTTTAACTAGCGGAAATCTTAAACCTGGCCAAGTAAGCGGGCAACATCAAATTGTTGAAGCAACGACAACAGATGGGCGAAAAATTACCTTAGAATTAGTCATGGCCGTTGATGTCGAACAAGAAGACCGAATTAGAATAGATGGATCTGAACGGACAGAATTGGTGATTCCAAACGGTATATTTGGTGATACGGCGACTGCTGCTATGTCGATTAATGTGGCAAAAACCGTAGCCAATAACCCGACTGTAGGTCTTTTAACAATGGCTGACATTCCTTTATCAAGAAATTTCCAAATACGAGCTCAGAACTAAAAGTTATCCCTCCCTACTACTATGTCGGGAGGGATATTTTCATCGTTAAGATGAATCAAAGAGCTTTCTTCCATCTTTTATTATAATTGAAAAAGCATGGCGTTTTTCACAGCCTTCTAAATCAATCACTGCAATGTGACCAATTTGTTGATTCTTTCGTTTTCCACTGCCAATACTTTTCCCTTTTTTAAAAAGATACTGTTTCAATACACTTATCATTGTTACTTATGCTCAATGTATAATGATCATATCCTAAATTCTCATCCGATAGAAAAAATGCTCAATGAAACCGGCCACATCTATTTGGGTAAAAAATACTGTCCAAAAACACCTCTGGACAGTTCTTGAAACGTACTAATTTATTCTTAATATCAAATCATAAAAAATCTCAACGGCAGGTAAAAGCGATTGTTCATTTATATCGAATTTTTCATTGTGGTGGCCAGCAGCTAAATCTGTACCTATAATACAATAAGTAGCTTGACCGCCTTTCTGTTGTACTGCTTCCATAAAATAGGTGGCATCTTCCGAACCCGCAGGATCATTACTTTCCAAAATGCTATTTTCTATCGAAGGATGTCTTTCAGCACAATGATAAAGAATTTTAGCTAAATCAGTTGAACCTTTACAACTAATTGCTTCGCCAACGAGTTTAATCTCATACTCATTCTGATACATTTTGGCAGCACCTTCGACAATTGCCTCTACTTGTTCTTTCACAAAATCATTAATCTCTGATGATTCCCCACGGGTTTCAACCTTCAATAACGCGAAGTCGGGGATAATATTCCGCCCAGATCCAGCATGCATTTCCCCTACATTTACCCGAGTTATACCACTGGAATGTCGAGATATCGCATACATATTCATTGTCGCTGTAGCCGCAGCTAATAAGGCATTTCGTCCCTCTTCAGGTTTTGCACCAGCATGAGATGCTCTACCGCGGAAGGTGATATCAAGCTTCGATGTTGCTAAAAACCCATTATTTGATGCAACAAAGTGACCTTGTGGCACACCTGTACCAATATGAGAAGCAATAAAATAGTCCACATCCTCTACAACATTTGCCTTCACCATAGATTTTGCACCACGGACACCTTCTTCTGCCGGTTGAAAAATAAGCTTAATCTTTCCATTTAAATTTTTATGGTTGGTAGCAATCATTGTTGCTAATCCTAAACCGATTGCTGTATGGGCATCATGCCCACAAGCATGCATTCGATTCGGAACCGTTGAACGAAATCCTTCTTTATTTGGAACATGTTTTTCTTCTTCCGACTCATAAATAGCAAGCGCATCCATATCAAAACGAAAAGCAATGGTCGGACCTTTTCTTCCGGTCTCCCATGTCGCAACAATTCCTGTGTAGCCTTCTTCAAAGAATGGAAGATAGTCTAAATTTGCTCCATTTGCTTTTGCCCATTTGACATGTTCAGCTAGATGCTCTTCGCTCGGTCTTCCCATACAGTAATTTTTATTCATCACATCTTTGCCTAGTTGGAGGGCAAAACCTAATTTATCTAACGTTGCTGCGACAATGGAAGCCGTTCTCATTTCGAAAAAACCAGTTTCAGGATATTTGTGAAAATCCCGTCTCCATTGGATTAATCTCGAGGCTAAATGTTCATTAACCATATTCCAACTTCACCTCCCTATTTTTATTTAAATGTGCGGTGTGATTCCTGGTCCGAGTGGAATACCAGTAAAATAGAAAATAGCGAGTAAAATAATCCACGTGATTAAGAAGCCTAGGGCATACGGTAACATCAATGACATATAGGTTCCAATATTTGCATTTTTATCGTACCTTCTCATAATCGGTAATAGAATAACCATATATGGTGATAACGGTGTAACGACATTAAAGGAAGAGTCCGCAACCCGGTAAGCTGCTTGAGTAAAGGCTGGATGATAACCTAATTGCATAAACATTGGAATGAAAATCGGTGCTTCAATGGCCCACTTTGCTGAACCTGATGTTATTAAAAATTCAAGAAACGCCGTTAATAAAATGTATGCAATAATTAATCCCATTCCAGTAAAGTTAATATCCTTTAGAAATTCTGCCCCGTTCACAGCGATCCAGATTCCTAAATTGGACCAATTAAAATAGGCAATAAACTGTGCAATGGCAAATACTAATACAATATAACCGGTCAAATCTTTGATTGATTCTGACATATAATAGCTGACATCTTTACCTGATTTAATTTTTCCAACTGTAATTCCAAAGGTTACACCAATAATAACAAAGAATAGTAAAATAATTGGCACAATTCCGCTTATAAATGGAGAAGGAACGATTCCGCCATCCTCATTCGTTAACGGACTATTCGGCAGTAAAATTGTACTGACGAGAATCGCAATATAAATCAGTCCTGCTATCATTGCATAAATAAATCCCTTTTTCGCATTTGGCAATTCTTCTGCATTTTCTTCCACAACAGCTTCACCTGTATATTTCCCTAATCGTGGTTCAATATATTTTGTTGTTATTAGACCACCGATAATGGTTAAAACAAATACCGAAATAATATTAAAATACCAGTTATCAATAGGAGTAACAACAAAGTTTTCATCCATGATTTTCGCCGCTTCCGTTGATATCCCCGATAGCAAAACATCTGTTCCTGCAATAAATAAATTCGCTGTAAATCCAGCTCCAGCACCGGCGAACCCAGCTGCTAAACCGGCAAGAGGGTGGCGTCCAATTTTATAGAAAACTAATGCAGCTAAAGGTGGAATGAGTACAATTGATGCATCAGATGCTAAATTACCTAAAATCCCCACAAAAACGACAGTGTACGTAACAAGGGCAGGTGGAGCCTTTAAAATTGTTTTGCGAATCGCATAATCTAGTAATCCGACTTTTTCAGCAATTCCAATTCCGAAGGTCATCACCAATACAAGACCTAGTGGCGCAAACCCAGTAAAGTTTTCCAGCATGGAAGTTAACATAAATTGAATACCTTCACCGGAGGCCAAACTTTTAATTTCCAACTCTTCACCTGTTCCAGGGTGGATAACACTTGCATTAAACAAATGAAAGACCCATGATGTGAATATAACAAACAGAGATAAAATGATAAATAATATAAATGGGTCCGGTAACTTATTTCCAACTCTTTCAACAAAATCTAAAAATCTTGTAAAAATCCCTTTCTTTTCTTTCATATATTCACCTACTTTTTTTATTTTTTAAGTTTGGATGGTTTGACATCTTGTGGTATCGGACATTTGTAAGGATTCTCCTTTTTAAATTGTTCAAATTCTTCCTTTATCTTTTGTAAATCTGCTGGATTTTGTAAAATGTGTAATCCTGTTAAAGCCAGCGCTTGAGCAGCTCGAATCATCCCTTTATTAGCAATACTTGTTAAGCCTTGTGCAGTCATTTGCCAAGAATGTAATGATGTACCTAATACAGCTGTTGCACAACTTAATTGAGCAGTAGGAACAACCCAACTAACATCTCCCACATCTGTTGATCCCTTTAATATTTCCTGGGATGGAACATAAGGAGATATTGTATCAGCTAAATATTTTCCTTCAAACTCTTTTCCATCGCCGTGATAACCGAAGCCTTTCGCCATGTCTAAAAAATTCGTTTTCTCTTCATTTGATAAGGTGTTCCACATTTGTTTAGCGAAGGCCATTTCTTTATCTGTAAAAGTTTCAACTCCTGTTTCAACAAATTGATCATATAAAATTTTTTCTAAATGACGATTCGGAATATAGTTCGAACAAGCCTTATCAAAATGGATCGAAACGTCGGTCTCTGTCATAAGTGCTGCTCCTTGCGCAATTTTACAAATCCGTTGATAAATACGATCGACATCAGAAATTTTCGGAGCACGTATGAGATAGAGAACTTCAGCATTTGCCTGGACAACATTAGGCGAAACCCCGCCTGAATTTGTTATAGCATAATGGATTCGTGCTTCTTCAATCACATGTTCGCGCAAATAATTAACCGCTACATTCATCAGTTCGACGGCATCTAATGCACTTCGTCCTAAATGAGGTGTATTGGCTGCATGAGAAGGCGTCCCTTTAAAACGGAAATAAACTTGATAGTTTGCAAGACTTGATAAACTCATAATCGCATTGATTGGTGCAGGGTGCCATGTAAGAGCAATATCTACATGATCAAAAACCCCTTCTCTCACCATAAACGTCTTTCCAGATCCACCTTCTTCTCCCGGACACCCGAAAAACTTTACTGTTCCTTTGAGCTTATTTTTCTCTAAATAATTTTTCATAGCACAGGCTGCTGCAAAGGCTCCTGTTCCAAGTAAATTATGACCACATCCATGCCCATTCTCTTTACCATCTGGTTCACACTTTAATGCATTTGGTTTTTGACCAAGCCCTGACAGGGCATCATATTCACCTAAAAAGCCGATGACAGGATCTCCGGTTCCATATGATGCTACAAATGCCGTTTTCATATTAGCTACATTCCGTTCGACCGTAAACCCTTGTTTTTCACATTCCGCAGCTAAAAACGCAGCAGACTGATATTCTTCAAATCTCGTTTCAGGATGTTCATATATATACTTCGATACTGACGCAAAATAGTCACGATGATTCTTTAAATATGTTTCAACAAAAGATTTCACGCATTGACCCACTCCTTTATCAATCATGATCGTCAATAAAACAATACAATTTCATCGGTCTTCCCCGACCTCCACTTTGCATTTCACCACATTGCTTGATTAAACCACCTCTTTCAAGTTCTGATAAAATTCGCCTTGCATTACGGGAGGAGCAATTCAACCAGTTCGCAATTTCTTGTGAAGAAAATTCCGTTCGATGATAACGTTTGGTTAGTGAAATGATTTTCGATATAATCGATACACTTATCGAACTATTCTTAATTTTCTCTCCCCACTTTTTGCCGATACTAATCATGGAATATTGGAACGTATCATCGAAATCCTCACCGGATTTAATGGTTATGTTTTGACTTTCATCAACCGTAATAATTGAAAAATGGTCTCTTCCTTGTTTTAAACCAAGATGTACATGTTGCTCTGCTTGAGAAGCAGTTTCCCCAAAACCGATCGAAAAGTGAAGTTTTAGTCGATGTAAGTCAAAAATTTTTTCACTTAGTTGAATAATCGTACGTTCAATTTTATGATTAATTTCTCCCCGATTCGTATAAATGAGGTAAAAACCGTTTCCGACGGAAACAAAAGAACCGCTCACTTTTTCAGCAAGGTATAAAAGTTCCTTTTTAATATCTAGTTCTTCTTGTTTCATTTTATACGTATAATGAATATTTTCTCGTTGATCATGATGAAAATTCACTGTGCAGCCAATAATTGCAATTTGGGATTTTTTAAAGCGATGGGCTTGGGCCCGTTCAATTAGTAAATTTAAACTTAGTTTTATCGATAAATAGGATGGGTTCATCCGATATACAGGGATGTCTTTTTCTTTGAGCTGGATATAGGCGTAGTTCGTTGATGTAAGCGCAATTTCAGATTTCCCTTTTTTATACAGGTCTTCATGAAATTCCGCCAGTTTATGAATATATGTGTAGTCACTAAACGGTAAATTTGTAAATTGAATCGATTGTAAATGATAAAAAGATAATGTTTTTTTGATTTCTTCTGTAGAAAACGTGTCTATGCTTATTTTTTTAAACACTTTATTTGCTGCAAGTTGCGCTTCTAATAAAGTAGCAAACAAACTGGACCCATGTAACGGAGGATAGGTTGCCTGTTCTTCTTTTACGAGGTTATTTTGAATAGCATAATGATAATTTAATACACCAGAAAACAACCATTGGTCGATCGGTTTCATATGCTGAGCGATTAATTTATTAACTTGATAAACATCTTTGTAAACAAAAGGGATAAACTCCACATTTGGAAATTCCTTTGCGACTGATAAAATCTGTCTTACTGAATCATCTGGTCCGATAATACCGATACGAATTATGATGTGGTACACCCCCCGACTTCACGCTCTAAATAAGCCGCTAAAACAGATACACCGATTTGTATGTTCCGTAAAGGCGTATATTCATCTGGGTGATGACTAATCCCATTCACAGACGGAATAAAAATCAAACCGGATGGCCATCTTTTTGCCATGTTCATCACATCGTGACCTGCACCACTGTTCATATGACAATAGGAAATCTTTAACTCATCACAAATATTTGTTAGCTTTTGTTGAATGTCTTTGTCTAATAAAACTGCCTTTTCATTTACGATTTCATCTATTCTAATTTCAATTTGATTTTCTTTTTCTAGGCGCTTACAGTAAGTTTCAACTAAACTGACAAATTGCCTTTTTAATTTGTCATCGACACTTCGAATATCTATACCTAATTCCACTTTTCCTGGAATAACATTCATTGCATTTGGCAAGACGTTAACAGTACTTACTGTTGCTACAAACGCTTGTTCCGATTGTTTGTTTATTTCTGCGGCTTCCTTCTGCACAACATTAATCAGTGGTGCTATCGCAACGAGTGCATCTTTACGTTCATACATTTGTGTTGTACCTGTGTGATTTGATTGGCCATAGGCCGTTACTTTTAACCGAATTGGGGTAGAAATACCGTAAACAATACCAATATCGATATGATTTTGATATAAGTGATTACCTTGTTCAATATGCAATTCTATAAAACTTTCAAAGCGATTATCTTCGCAATAAGCCTGATGAAATGTCTCCCAATTTAGACCGTACTGTTCCATCGCTTGACGTATCGTGACATGTTCATAATCTTTCATGTTTTCCCATTTATTTTTGTCTACTTTTCCAATTAACGTTTTGCTACCAATCGTTGAAACACCAAAACGAGCAGATTCTTCAGAAATAAAACAAAGAATGGCAATATTTTTTTTAGGTTTTATTCTTTTTCTCTTTAATTCCCGTATCGCTCCTAAAGCAGCGACAATTCCAACGACTCCATCATATCCACCGCCTTCAATGACCGTATCAAGATGAGAACCTAATCCTATCGTAGGTGCATCGGGATCCACTTCCCAAATCGCCCACTGATTACCTACTTCATCTTGTTGAGTTTTTAACGCTAAGCTTGAAGCAATATTTCTAAACTGTTCGTGTGCTAATTTTTCTTCCCTAGAAAATCCTAATCGAGTAAAGCCCGTTTTTTGTTCCATAGAATCCGTTAAATTGAGCGCAAGTAATGTATTTTCAATCCATTCATGTAGTTTAGTCATGAACTCCCCCCCTTTTTATAAAGTAAATATTGTCGACATATGGATTATTTTTCGCCCTTTTTTAACTCGTTTAATGTGTTAATCGCAAGTTTGGTCAACAATGCACTACCTTTAATTAAAGCTTCTTCATTGATTTGAAACATAGAATCATGTAATCCTTTTTGTTTTTCAGTATCTTCTAATCTAGTACCTAACCAAAAAAATGCACCCGGAATTTCTTCTAAAAATCTACTAAAATCTTCCGCTGCTAAAGAAGGTTGAACGTCTGGTGTGGCCTCTTTTCCAAATAAACTTTGAGCGGTTTCACGGACTAGCCTTGCCCATTTTGGTGTATTGATTGTTGCGGAATAACCATCTAAATATTCAATCACAACTTCATTGTTGTACATTTCTGCCACATGATTGGTTATCTCAAAAAAACGCTTCTTTAAGTTCTTCTTAATATTTGCATCGTATGTGCGAATCGAACCTTCTAAATAGACTTTATTCGAAATAATATTTTTCGCTTCCCCACCTTCAATTTTCCCAATCGTGATCACAGATGCTTCAAGAGGATTTAAGTTTCGACTAACGATCGACTGTAAGTTCGTAATTAAATAAGCAGCTGTTACGATAGGATCATTTGTTAGATGCGGCATACTTGCATGCCCGCCTTTACCTTTAAGGGTAATCTTAAAAGTGTCGCTTGCTCCCATCATTTCCTTATCACGAATTCCAATTTGACCGACGGGAAGTTGTGGCCAAACATGCTGACCATAAATCACATCAGGTTTATAGTCTTTGAAAACACCATCATCTAGCATTGGTTTTGCTCCACCGATAGGGCCCATTTCTTCTGCTGGTTGAAAAACCAATAAAACGGTTCCATATATATAGTCTCGAAGTTGTTGAAGTATAAATCCAGTTCCAAGTAATATAGCCATATGGGCATCATGACCACATGCATGCATGATATTTTCTTTTGTAGAAACAAAAGAATGAGTATTTTCTTCTTGGATCGGAAGCGCATCCATATCTGCCCGTAAAGCAACAACACGTCCTTTATATTTTCCTTCTATAATCCCTAAAATGCCTGTCTTAGCAATTCCGCTTTGAAATGGAATTCCATATTTAAGTAACTTTTTCTTAATGTACTCGGCTGTTTCATATTCTTGATAACCTAATTCTGGGTACTTATGAAAATGTCTTCTCATTTCAATGATTTCCGTTCCGATTTTGTTCGACCATTGATAAATTAATTCGTTCATGTAACCACCTTTCTAACAGTTGTTCATTTTCGGAACATTTCCCTAAATATTCCTTTAATTGAATTATATATACTTTTGTGAATATTGTAAATATATTTTATAGACGTATTTATTTGTTAATGACAACACGAAATGGAAGTACTTGCATAAACGTTATTTATCAAAATTAGGCTAATGATTTTGTTTTCCTATAACCATATTTCCGCAATCGTTGTTCCAATTCCCGTTTCATTTTTTCAATGTCCTCTTCAAGTTCAACGGGTTCATGCCATGTTTTTTGATTGGAGTTAAGCCAATCAGGTACCGGTTCCTTGCGAATGATGTTTCTAACCTTTTTCGTATGCTTTTCCTTAAAACAAACATCTTGTTTGTGTTTTTGATGAACCAAATTCCTTAATATTGCTTCGACATACGCCCAATTTTTCACATCATATTCGACTGCTCGTTTCATTGCATGGACTACTTGTTGCTCAGATAATATTCGGCACCATTTCGATATTTTTTCTTTTATATAAGTTCCAACAGTCCCAAAACCATTTTCTTCGAAAAACGCAATCGGATCTTTTGGATCTTGAGCGCCATCATCATGATGTAATTTATTATTTTTGATATAGTCTTTTTTAATCTTTGTATTTGTCTTCCGTTCAAATGTAATAGCCTCCTCCCTTTGTTCCCGTTGGTTTTGGCTTTCTGCTGTATCGGTCTCCTCCTTTTGAACGGAAGAGGATGTGGAAAAAGTTGCCTCCTCTTTTTTAGCACAAGAGAAGGTTACGTCCATTTCTTTTTCCTCATAGGTCACGTTTTTAAGATTTTCCGGAATCGGTTCAACAAACATCACATTATTTAATATCGTACCGGTAAAAGAACGGACATTGCGAAACTCACGGCGGATGAGTTGACGTTGAACTAAATAGTCAATCGCCTCCTTTGCTTGTCGCTTGGAAAAGCCAAATTGATCTGCAAAGGATTGATAACTCCGTTGCAACATATCATCTTTAAACTTCTTTTTTTCGACGATTTGCCCTGTGTTGTCATCACGGACGATCGATGGACGATACCAATAGACAATTTCCGCTAATATTGTAATCGCCACAAAATGCGGCTTTCCATTCGCAAACGTTATATTCCGAAACCAATTAGTCGGTATCACATTTCCTGTCCAATTCATTTTGCCAATCTTTTCTACTACGGGGTGTGTCGCAAACATATCGATCTCCCTTTCTATTTTTCTTCTCATATTTGTTATGAGTGAAAAAATAAAAAAGGGTTAATATTTTTTGTGGATTTTTATTATTTTTGACATTTGTCACCACAACATGATGTTCAGTTTCCTGAATCACCACCCCCAATTACAATTTGCTACAAATAATGAAATATAAACAAAAAAACCTGAACTCTTCAATAGAATTCAGGCTTTTGAACGTTATTTAGATTGAAATGCAGCTATTAATCTTACGGGATCAAAACCAGAAATCCATTTTCCATTAATATTCGTTTGCCGGGACCGTTAGCATTCCAGTATTAGCGATTATCTTAACGAATGCAAAGGGATTCAAATCTATTTTGATCTCTTCGTAAGGAATCTCATTGAGTTGTAAAAAGTCTTTAACCATTTTACAAACCGGACAAAGGCTCATTGTATACACTGTTACTTTATGTCTTTTTAGTGCCAAGCGTTCATTCCACCTTTAACATTATAAATACTTTTGAAACCCTGTCTAGATAACAGTTTCGCAGCTCGAGCACTTCTCATTCCACTTTGACAAATCAAAACAATTTCCTTATTTTTATCAAGTGTACTTAGCTTATTCGGAAGTTCGTTCAACGGAATATTTTTAAATTGTGGCCGATTGAATGCCTTATATTCACGAGGTGTCCGAACATCAATACATTGAACGTTTTTTTCATGTATTTTTTCCTTTGCTTCTTGAACCGTAATATTCTGAATTCCTTTCTTTTGTATAAGGCGACTGACGACAAGTAATGCAATAGCTAGCAGGGCAATCCACTCGAATGTGCCCATCTTTTTATCATCTCCTAAAACCCCAAATACAGTATATCTTTCGCCATATTATTTAAAGTTGTAAGCTGTAACAATTTTTTCTCGACAGGTAACGTAATCCGTATAGTATTCGTATAAACAAATTCCTAGAAATGAACCGGCAATATTGTATACATTGTTATACCCCAAATTTTGTAACGCCATGACCATATTGTAGGATCGTTGTCCAGAACGGCAATGAATATAAACTGGTCGATCCTTCGGTATTTCATTGAGACGATCTCGGAACTCACTTAACGGAATGTTGACTGCATTTTTCAAATGACCTTGGTTATACTCTTTTTCTTCACGGGCATCGATGATAAACGCATTGTTTTCTACAAGCTTACGTACCTCTGAAACTTTCACTTCACGATAACGACCATATAATTGATTGAGTGCGACAAGGGCTGCCATATTGACGACATCTTTTGCTGTACCTAACATTGGTGAATAAGTCAACTCTAAATCTTGTAAGTCTTCCAACGTTCCATCCAACGATATTACAGTTGCAATGACGTCAATTCTTTTATCAACATTTCCCTTTCCTATCGCCTGTGCACCGAGAATTCGACCTGTTGGAACTTCATAAACGAGTTTAAAATGCATCGGATGACTATCTGGCATTAACCCGACTTTATCTGAAGGAATGACATATACTGAATCACAGGAGATGCCGGCTTGTTTTGCTGTCTCCACATTTAAGCCAGTCGATGCTGCATTAAGATTAAACAGATGGATGGAAGAAGAACCGATGACCCCTTTATTCCGGTTCGGAATGCCATACATATGGTTCGCCGCAGCACGCGCTTGTTTTTGAGCTGGACCTGCAAGAGCAAGTCGTGTCGGTTTATGAGTTAGTCGATGATATACTTCAATCGCATCACCGACGGCATAAATATGGCGATCACTTGTTACATAGTTATGATCCACTTTAATTCCACCTGTTTCTCCAATTTCAAGACCAGCATCTTGAGCAAGTGCCGTTTCAGGCTGAACACCAATCGCAACGACAACAGCCTCTGCTTCAACTTTCTTACCTGATTGGGTTTCAACATAACCGTCACAAATTCTTGCCAATCCATCGTTCAAAATTAACTCGACACCATGATCAATCATTTCTTTATGAAGAATTTGCGCCATATCATGATCAAACGGTCTCATGATTTGGTTGGCAAATTCAATTAATGACACATCTAATCCTGCAAGACGTAAATTCTCAGCTACTTCTACACCGATAAACCCACCACCAATGACAGCAATTCGTTTCAATCCATTTTCTTTAATAAATGTGTTTAAATTTTCAATATCATCGACATTTCGGACGGTAAATACATTTGGATTGTCAATACCTTCGATATTCGGTCGAATCGGCTTTGCTCCCGGAGATAAGACTAATTTATCGTAAGATTCTTCATACGTTTGATTTTTTATTAAATCTTTGACTGTGATCGTTTTTTCTTTACGATTTATACGAATGACTTCACTAAAGGTCCGTGCTTCAATGTTATACTTTTTCTTAAAATCTTCTGGAGAAGACAATACAAGCTTCTTACTATTTTCCACGATCCCACTTAAATGATATGGTAAGGAACAATTAGAGAAAGATACATGTGGACCTTTTTCAAACATAATAATTTCAGCCTTTTCATCTAATCTTCTTGCCCGTGCCGCTACGGATGCTCCACCAGCAACTCCACCAACAATGACTATTTTCTTTCCCATTGTCATACCTCCTTATTCTGTTTCTCCTTCCCAAGCTAACATGCCACCTTCAACATTCGTTACATCATAACCTTTTGCAGATAAAAATGCACAAGCCTGACCACTTCTGCCGCCCGAACGGCAAACGATATAATATGGTTTATCTTTGACTAATTCATTTAAACGTTCCGGTATTTGTCCTAATGGAATATGTTTTGCGCCTGGGATTTTCCCTGTTGCAACCTCTTCATCTTCCCGCACATCGAGAATATTTAATTGTTCTCCAGCTTTTAACTTTTCTTCTAATTGTTTTGCATAAATTTTTTTCATGTTTTGCTCGACTCCTTTGTTTTATGTTTATACCCCTATAGGTATTATAATAATAAAAATAAAAGTGAATGTTTAAGATCTACTTTTAACGAGTAAATCAACCGCTTCCTTGATTAATGCTTCTGTGTCTTCTCCTTGTTCAATACTCTTTCGAACACACTGTTCTAAGTTTTTACTTACGATAAGCCCAATCGTCCGATCGATGGCACTTCTTGACGCTGATAACTGGATTACGACGTCTTTACAATCTTTGTTTTGTTCGATCATATTTAGTACGCCTTTTATTTGACCTTCGATTCGTTTTAGACGATTCACGATCGACTTATCATATTCCATATGATCACCTCATTTATTTTTTACAACCTTATAATATACCCCTATAGGTATATTGTCAACCTCTTTACTACCGTTTTTCATATATTCGTCATATTTGAATATAATTTAACGATATCATTTTATCCCAAAGTAAAGTGAGGAAATATTTATGCAAACTTTAACCCATTCCATGACATTTGATTATCCAATTGAAACATTATGGAATTTAGTTCTATCCTTTGAACAATGGGCCCACACCGTTCCTGGTTATCAATCCCATCAAAAAGTGAACGCAAGTCAATATTCCATGTTTATTCTTTCTAATTTTGGTTTTACGAAAAAGCAATTGAATATACAGTTTAAAATTATGGATTTAACAAAACCATCAAAGGTACTATTTAAGGTATCCAACGATAATCAAAATATGAAAGGTCGAGGCTATTTAGAGTTAAGCAAAATTAACAATGAAAAAACATCAGGATTTTTACGTCTAGATTATTTGATAACTGGGACAATGAGTTCAATTATTAAATCAGTCATCTCAAACTCAGGAAAAGAAAAAGCGGAAGCAGCTATTAAAGAAACAGTGCATAATTTATTAAATTAAAACTTCTAGTCTTAATGATTTCTTTTCTGCATTGATTGGCGAATTTTAAAGGAGGGTACACTCTTGTCGGAATATTTGGTGAAGCTTTTGGCATGGTCTGATGAAGCTTTACAAGCGATCGAAAACTCAAGTCATGATGAACGGGATCTTGAAGATTTGAAACATCAATTCATCGTGTTTCGAAAAAAACTTAACGAAAACAAAAAATTAAATGAGCAAGAAATATATGAACAAGCACTTAAGCTTTACAATCAATTTCAAGCACAATTTTCAGTTGATGATCCGGATGTAGTGGCCCGGCAAATAAACAATCAAAGTATTGTACCGATTGGAGAGCATCGATTACCGCCTCTACCTTATGCTTACAATGCTTTAGAACCTTATATCGACGAAGAAACAATGAGGTTACATCACGATAAACATCATAAAAGTTATGTTGATGGTTTAAATAAGGCGGAAATAGAGATGCAAAAAGCCCGTCGAACGAACAATTTTGATCTCATTAAACACTGGGAACGGGAGGCTGCGTTTAATGGCGCAGGACATTATTTGCATACGATCTTTTGGCATATAATGAGCCCGAATGGTGGCGGACAACCGCGAGGAAATTTATTGCAAGCGATTAATCAATCCTTCGGAAGTTTTCATCAGTTTAAAAAACATTTTTCTGAAGCTGCTAATAAAGTGGAAGGTGGCGGTTGGGCCATTCTTGTATGGTCACCACGGGCCAGACGTTTAGAAATTTTACAAGCAGAAAAACATCAAAATTTAAGTCAATGGGATGTAATTCCACTACTCGTCCTTGATGTTTGGGAACATGCTTATTATTTAAAATATAAAAACGACCGAAAAAAATATATTGATAATTGGTGGAATATCGTGAATTGGTCGGAAGTAAATAAACGGTTTAATGAAGCTCAAAACGTTAAATGGCATCCTTATTAATAATATAGATTGTAAAAATATTTGATAAAAGTATAAAGTAGTGTTTAATTGAGATTACTTTTAAATACTTGTACTTTTAGGGTTGTCCAAAAAGACGCCCTCTTTTCTTATCCTTTGTTCCCATTTCCACTTTTAAATCTTTAAGCTAAAAATTTTTTCACTATTTGAAATCCCTTGGATCGTATTGTTTTACATCATCGTTTGGTGAGTTACCTGTTCCATCCTTAGCCTTACTGTTTGGTGTACCGTAAATTTGATTATCTTTTGTAACCTCTCTACCTTCTTGGAACCTTGCTTTCTTTTTCATTATATGATCACCTTAACCTTTCATTTATTTTTCAAAAAATTTATTCGTCATCAATTCAAAATCGCCACTTAGGCTATCATTATTTCCATTTTTAACTAGCGTATCAGCAAATACTTTCATCCGACGGTAAGCTTCTGGATGAAAAGATATATAAACACGTTCAATAGATGGATCCTGGCTTAAAATAACGTTTTTAATCCACTTTTCATATTTTTTTTTGATTGGATCTAGTTCCGTATCCCTTCTTTTTACTTTTTCATCATTTAACTGTAATGCCCGATTAACTCCTTCTTTTATAGCTCTCCCAGTTTTACCCTGTTGATCGTTATTTTTACTACGATTAATATCTGTCCAAATAGCAACATAAGCCTCTTGATTTAAAATGATCACTTCGGCCTTTTCTACTATATCTAGTTTTTCCAAATCTCTTACTAACGGTTTAGAAACATAAAACTTATCCTTATTACTCATTTCAATTGGATTATCATTTTTCGGAATGTAGTGAACATGCATCGGAATCAATTTGTCATGATTGGCTACTTCTTCTCCAGAACAACCAACAAGCCCTATCAACAACGCAATAGTTATAAAATAGTTCAATTTTCGCATGCTGAAACCTCACCCTATCTATTTGTTCAAGAATAGGTTGGCTAATATTTTGCAATTTATACAATTGGATAGGCTTTTTTATTTTTATAAATTTTCATTCAACGCCTTTACGTAAAGTAAAATTTATGATAAACTAGAACCAACTGAATATGGTTATCAAGAGTGAATGAGAGACCTGGCTCGATGACTTCACAGCAACCTGCCCTTTCAGGTAAGGTGCTCCAACCAGCAAAGCATTGCTTTGGATGATAACGAACGGCTGAACGCTCTTTGTTGCATCCTGCAATGAAGAGCTTTTTTTCGTTCGTTTCAAAACAAATATAGGAGTGAAACGAAATGAATGTAAGTGGTTTTATAAGAGGGTATATGTCGAAAAACATGACCGGAGAAACGTTTTTCATGAAAGTTGCCGATACTATCGAGAAACAATTGCAAGAATGGGATCCAACATATCACGTACTTTTACTAAAATTTAAAGACTACGTACTCATTGTTCAAAAAGGGGAAACTTCTTATGAATTAACGATTTCAGAACAAGAACTTGCTCAGCATCAAAGTCGTTCTCCCTTCTCCTTAGATCACAAAATTTGGTGCGTGTTACAACAGGAAGGTTTACAAATTGTAAAAGGTAAAGGAAACTACATAGACCACTGTATCTCTTAAAAAAATGGAAAGAAATGTATAATCTGTGGAATTTCGTTAAAAGTTATATGTGGGAGGTGCAGAAAATGTCAAAAGATCGCCAGGAAACGAAACTTAGAAAAAGTGGTCATGTAGCTTCAGACAGGGACCCATCCCTTGAAAATGATGGAGCAACGAAATTGTCAAGTCCAGAAGAAGCACGGAGATTAAATGACAATAAACGTTAAGCGTGTATTTCCAAGTTGACTTATCGGAATAATGGCATATAATATAAACAACCAAAACGAAGAAAATCAACTTATCCAGAGAAGTGGAGGGAATTGGCCCGATGAATCTTCAGCAACAGGTTCTGTGTATGAACACTGTGCTAAATCCAACAAGTATTTCACTTGAAAGATAAGTTGAGGTGATTGAACCTCTTCTTATTTTTCAAGGAGAGGTTTTTTAAGGAGTGATGGAATTGACACACCAAAATCGAAAAACAATAGCAGAAAGAAAAAATAAATTAATTAATAAATTAATTGCTTATAACATCTATAAAAAAGACGGTCGACATTTATATGAATTATCTTTATTTGAACTTGAACAAGAATATAAAAAACTCATCAAAGAATCGCATCCCCACGGTGAACTAAATTCAATCCATGTTAAATAAGCAAATGTTACAAGGAGTCCTGATTATTGTATCGAGGACTCTTTTTGATTGGATTATTTTTATAAATGACGAAGCCATTACCCCTTAGCCAAATAATGTTGACACAGCGGTAAAAATTTTGAGTAATATAGAAAATTTTCAATTTGAATATAACGCAATCGCTTTATAGATCCTTTACCTGTCATTAGATTAAATGAATGAAAATCCCAATTATAATTTTACCAGCTAGCTTACTCAGCTTTTGTCTATTCTAATCAAATGTGAGTGTTAAATCTGACTGCAAGATTATGTATTTCGGTTAACATAAAAATAAAAGAAAAAAAATGGAAGGAAGCAGTGCACAACTCATTAGTAACTGAATAATATCATTACGGATAATGCTGGAAATATTTTAAAAAATAGACCCATCATTCTCGGTTGATGGGTTCAACCTTGTTCAGGCTCGTTTTATTCAATTTTCGATCGCTTCTCAACCAAATTTTTCGTTCCACTATAAAATCCGCTGGCCGATAATCCGAGCATAATACCGACTAAAACTCCTTCTTTCGGTGTCACATCTACATAAACCAATGTTATTATAATTCCTAAAAAAATAGCGACAATTGGAGAGTACTTGGCTGGTAAGCCAATCTTTTTAAAGATTTCTGTAATCCCAGCAATTAATGGAATAATCGCAACATCATAGATTTCAAACATAATTCCTCCCTCCTTTGTAATAAACTATGAAATTTTCAAATATAATGGAACGGCTAGCATGGGGTAGAAAGGAATTTTTTTCCAGTGACAAGCATGAACTGGCTCTATTCATGGACATTTAAGAAGAAAATAGGATTTTAATTGAAAAACTTTCTGTAACTTGCAATCAGTATGATATAATCCATGGAAATAATTCCATTTTTGTCTAATGATGTTTCGAAGTTGAAAAAGGGGATGAGGAAATGAAAATTTACGGTTATACAATTGATAAAGCTGGAAGATGTCAGCACTATCACAGTAAGAAGGATATTATTTCTATTAAATTTAAGTGTTGCAATAAATATTATCCGTGTTATAAATGTCATGTGGAATGCGAGGACCACCCCATTCAATCTTGGAAAAAGGAAGAATATGAGGAACTTGCCATCCTTTGTGGCATCTGTAAAAAAGAACTGACGATAAATGAATACTTAAACAATGATAAATGTATTTATTGCCATGCTTTGTTTAATCCGAAATGTTCCAGTCACTACCATATTTACTTTGGTATGACCGGTCACAGTCGAACAATGTAATTTTTAATAAAAATGAAAGGTGCTGTCCTATAAGGACAAAAATAGTAGATTTTGAAAAAAGGCGGTAACTTTCCTACTTGTTTAGCTTTTGTCCATTTGTGCGGAGCATAAGTGCCAACACACGAGCTTATAGACATGCGTCAATGTGCGTCCTCGTTGTGAAGTCTGAGGCTTAGCCACTGAGTGCACGGACGCCAATGGAACAGAAAATCTACTCGGTTTTCCTTTATGGACAGCCCTCGGTGCATTAAACGACTAAAAGTTTTTCAATCTCTTCTTTTAGCTTCAAAGACGAAACATTTGATGCGAAACGACCAACAACCTGTCCGTTTCGATCAACGAGAAACTTCGTAAAATTCCACTTAATTGCTTCACTACCTAAAACACCTTTTGCCTGACTTTTTAGATATTTGAATAACGGATGAGTATTTTCACCATTAACATCGACTTTCGCAAACATCGGAAAAGTTACCCCGTAATTCCTTTCACAAAAAGCAGCAATCTCATCTTCTGTTCCAGGTTCCTGACTGCCAAATTGGTTACAAGGAAAACCAAGCACTTCAAAACCACGAGGATAATACTCATCATACAATTGCTGTAATTCTTTATATTGCGGTGTAAAACCACACTTACTGGCTGTATTTACAATTAACAACACTTTTTCTTTAAATTCTCCAAGACTAATTTCTTCACCTTTGATTGTTTTAGCGGAGTAAGCATAAATCGACATTCGGTAAACACTCCCTTTCCTATTTTTGTTCTATTAGTTTATCAAATATCTAGAACGAAGTAGAACCATTTACTACTTTGGATAACCGGTTTTTCTGTGTTCAGCTACCTGATGAAATCACTTTTTTCTCTACCCGACCGGTTTTTCTGCGTTCATCTACCTGATGAAAACACTTTTTTCTCTACCCAACCGGTTTTTCTGCTTTCATCTCCCCGATGAAATCACTTTTTTCCCTACCCAACCGGTTTTTCTGCTTTCATCTCCC
>NZ_JAOUSE010000024.1:0-2371 GCF_025660415.1 Pallidibacillus thermolactis | reverse complement strand
AAACACTTTTTTCTCTACCCAACCGGTTTTTCTGCTTTCATCTCCCCGATGAAATCACTTTTTTCCCTACCCAACCGGTTTTTCTGCTTTCATCTCCCCGATGAAATCACTTTTTTCCCTACCTAATCGGATTTTCTGCGTTCATCTACCTGATGAAAACACTTTTTTCCCTACCCGACCGGTTTTTCTGCTTTCATCTACCTGATGAAAACACTTTTTTCTCTACCCAATCGGATTTTCTGCGTTCATCTGCCCGATGAAATCACTTTTTTTGCTACCCAATCGGATTTTCTGCGTTCATCTGCCTGATGAAATCACTTTTTTCCCTACCTAATCGGATTTTCTGCGTTCATCTGCCTGATGAAATCACTTTTTTCCCTACCCGACCGGTTTTTCTGCTTTCATTAAACCCTATCCACCGATTTTTCCAATTTCACCACAGCAATAGAAATATTTTTTCACACGTTCAATCGAATATCTATTTTTTTCTATCGACATTTTATTAACCTACCCTAATCTATCACTTTGGTTAATTTGAAATAGTTCTAGTAATCTTTTTTTGTCGATTCAAGATAAACATTCGCCAAACGGTTTGAAAAATGTCAAGTTTTGTTGCATTTTTTAGAAATGTTATAATTGAAAGAATTTTTAATCTCATGTATCATGAATGTTGGAGGCAACATCATAGATTCGCTTAATAGAATAATATATAAGGAGGAGTTAATATCTATGAGCCAAACTGCTATTAAACTGCGTGAAAAAGTAGAGAAGTTTTTAACGGGTACGAAGCGACTTTATATCAACGGTGAATTCGTCGAAAGCGTTTCCGGTAAGACTTTTGAATCTATCAACCCAGCTACAGGTGAAGTACTTGCCCATGTATCGGAAGCTGGTCCGGAAGATATTGATCTAGCTGTTAAAGCGGCACGTACAGCTTTCGACGAAGGACCATGGTCTAAAATGAAACCTGCTGAAAGAAGTCGATTGATTTATAGATTAGCAGATTTAATGGAAGAAAATAAAGCAGAATTAGCTGAATTGGAAACATTAGATAATGGTAAACCAATTCGTGAAACAATGAATGCCGATCTTCCACTAGCAATTGAACATTTACGTTATTATGCTGGTTGGACAACGAAAATTGTCGGTCAAACGATACCAGTAAATGGACCGTTTTTAAACTATACAAGACATGAACCGGTTGGTGTTGTCGGACAAATCATCCCATGGAATTTCCCGCTTCTTATGGCCATGTGGAAAATGGGGGCTGCTCTCGCCACAGGATGTACAATTGTCCTTAAACCAGCGGAACAAACACCACTTTCCGCATTATATTTAGCAGAATTAATAGAAGAAGCTGGGTTCCCTAAAGGTGTCGTAAACATTGTTCCTGGCTTTGGAGAAACTGCCGGCCAACCACTTGTTGATCATCCTTTAGTAGATAAAATTGCGTTTACCGGATCAACGGAAGTTGGTAAGCGCATCATGGAACGCGCTTCAAAATCATTAAAACGTGTAACTCTTGAACTAGGTGGAAAATCACCAAACATCATCTTACCAGATGCCGACTTTTCTAGAGCAATTCCTGGGGCATTAAATGGGGTTATGTTTAACCAAGGTCAAGTTTGTTGTGCTGGATCTCGTGTGTTCATTCAAAAGAAACAATATGACAACGTTGTGGCCGATATGGTTAGTCATGCAAAAAGTATTAAACAAGGATTCGGCTTAAAAGAAGATACGGAAATGGGACCACTTGTTTCCGATGAGCAGCATAATAAAGTGTTAAGCTATATCGAAAAAGGGGTAGATGAAGGAGCAGAACTGTTAACCGGTGGTAATGTTCCATTCGAACAAGGATACTTCGTAGAGCCAACAATCTTTGCTAACGTTGATAACAAAATGACGATTGCCCGTGAAGAAATTTTCGGTCCGGTTATCGCTGCACTTCCATATGAAGATATCGATGATTTAATTGACCGAGCAAATGATAGCAACTATGGATTAGCAGCGGGCGTTTGGACTCGTGACGTTGGAAAAGCTCACTACATTGCTAGCAAATTAAAAGCCGGCACTGTATGGGTAAACTGCTATAATGTATTTGATGCAGCAAGCCCGTTCGGCGGATACAAACAATCTGGTATTGGTCGTGAAATGGGTTCGTATGCATTAGACAACTATACTGAAGTGAAAAGTGTTTGGGTTTCTCTCAAATAAGATAAACTACCAAAAGAGGCTGACTCTATCAGCCTCTCAGCTTGTAGACAAAGTCCCTAACTAGTGGCCAAATCTACAGGTTTTTTTTGTATAATAGGGATAGAATTCTTGGTTAACGGGGGAAATTTAGGATGTTATCGAAGCGTACAGACAATAA
>NZ_JAOUSE010000023.1:0-42827 GCF_025660415.1 Pallidibacillus thermolactis | reverse complement strand
TATTTCAATTCATCGAAGGTTGGTATAATCGCAAACGAATTCATGGAAGCATTGGTTATTTGACACCGGATGAATACGAAAAAATGTGCCGAATAGCAGCGTAAAACATGGGGTACAGAACCACTTCCCCCTTCACATTTTTTTGGCACAACAGCCATGGGTTTATTTCTCCACGTCCCAAGTAGATTGTCAAAGGATCTTTTCACTTTGACAATCTACTTGGGACGTGGAACAATCCATGAATGGTTGTTGTGCAAAAAAACTTAATCTTTTTGTGTCCAAAAACTTGACGTAGATCCAGACTTTGTACATAATCCTGTACTTGATGCTGAATTACTCCACAAATTAATCAAACGCATAGATATTGAAGAAGATGGGAGTCCGAGTATCTATTACAGATTCCCGGACCCTAATATGTCTTCTAATTTTTAATTAACTTCACACAGCACTCCACATGGCTTGATTGGTAATCGCAGACATATTGATGTAGCAGTGTTACCTTAAAAGTTTTATTTTATAACTCATCAATTAAACACTTACTGTTTCATTAGTTTGTTTTATGTTTATTCCCGGTAGCCTTAATAGACAACTAATATTTGTTTCAGGTTGGAAATCTTCTCTTACAAAACTTCGCTGACTTGCAGTAAAAAATACTTCTTTCTTTGCTCTTGTTACTGCAACATAAAACACACTAAGTTCTTCTAAAAATTCTACTTCATTGTTTTCATTTACACTAAATATACAATAATCACCAAATATACAATTATTACGATTGCACAATCCGTTATAATTTGGAAATTGATTTTTTTCCATGTCAGGCAAAATAACATAATCCCATTCTAATCCTTTTGCTCCATGTACAGTGGTAACAATAACATTATCATCTAAAATATCAAGGTTTTGTCTTAATGACTTGTTCATAAATGTATCCATAATTATTCTGTATTTATCAGAATTTTGAAGACCCTTAAACTCATTTACAATTTTTTCTAGGAAAGAATGTAAAAGTTTAAACAATGAATTATTCATTGCATCAGAAACATTGTTATATTCTTTTTTTATTTCGTTTAAATAAAATTCAATATTTTTCTTTGAAAGATTTCTATTCTCCTCTATAAATATTGAGTAAAACTTATTCAAGCAAGTTTCATGAAATCTAATATACCGCTGATCTTCATCTGTAAATAATCCAAAAAAGAATTTTATATCGTTATATTTTAATGCTTCTAAAATCAAATTGATGTTGGGTCCGCGTTGTTTCACTAGTATTGCTATTTTACATTTGATATTCTTTGATTGTAATTCTCTAATTTGATTAACAATACCAAAAGCTTCATCTATTTGATTCTTATATAATTTGAAATTGACATTAGAGTCTTTTTTTATTGATGGATTAATTGGTTTCTTTGCATTTTCTCTAATATTTTTTTCAAGCAATAACATTTCATCATTATTTTCAAATCTATAGTTTTTTTCCAGTGCTATGTATTCCATATCGAACAGCTCTAATGTTAAATCTATAAGATTAGGTATAGCTCCTATGAACCCATAGATTCTTTGTAACGAATCTCCTAAAAAAACTAACTTACTTTCTTTATTAATTAATAACTGAATGAACGTCCAATTTAGAATGTTTGTGTCCTGAAATTCATCAATTATTATTATCGGAAAAAACTTAGTATAAAAACTTCTAATATTTTTATATTTATTTAACAACTCTATTGTCAAGGTTATAATTGAATTGTAAGATATAACCCCTTTTTCAATATACTTCGTTTTTATTATATTGTTATATTGTAGATAATTTTCTTTAATGTATTTTTCTTTATATTCCTTCGAAGCAATTGAAATATCCTTTACTAATTTTTTCTCATCTTCTAATAAGTTTATATTAAATTTATTTAGATTGTTTTCACTAGAATCATCTATATTTATTAACTGGTCTATATTTTTAAGTTCCTTGCTTAATAAATATCCATATTTTTTTAATATTCGTCTACATAAACCATGAAAGTTAGAAACATATACTTTTCCCTCCATATCAGATGTTTTCAGATTCTCATTATTCAATAAAAGTGTAGGTAAAATATTGACTACTTCATTTTTCATATTATATGCTGCATTTACGCTAAAAGTTAGAGCAAGAATTTTTTTATTGACTGGTACTTGCTTAGTTAAAATTAAATAAGCAATTTTACTTATAAGTGTTTTCGTCTTTCCATAGCCAGCTGGAGCCTCTACAATCAATCTATTTGTATCAGATAATATTACGTCTAGTTGTTTTTGGTCTCCATTATGAAGCTCTAATAATTTATCAATTATTAACTTATTATTCATATATTGACAACTCCATTGCTTTCTCTATCGCGTCCCTATATGTTTGGGGAATTTCTGTAACTGCTTCCGAAAGTAATCTTCCTTGTAAAATTGATTTATTTCCCCTAAGACTATTTAGAACGTCCGACTTTAATTCTTCTTTTAATCTATCAAGATTTTGCCCATTATCAATCTTTTCTAGTTCTTTATAAACTGGTCTTTGTCTTGGATTTATATCAATTCCTAACTTTTTTGCTTGCCCCATAAAAAATAAATACTTCTTCGGATCGTCTGTATACTGTTCTTCTAAGTACCTAATGTAATCGGAAAAATTAAAATACATATATATATCTTCTTCGAAATCCTGCCCTTGAGTTATATATAGATTTTTTATATTTTTAAATTTGTCCCCCTCTTTTTTATCTCCATCAATTATAGAAACAGTTTCAATTCCAAATTTATTAAATAAATCAACAAGGGGTGGGATAGAATCTGCACTACCAGCAGAAATAACAGATATTTCGTAATCATCTAAGTCAATTTCCATTCTTTCTGCAAATACCTTTATAGCTAATAACTCACTGTCTCCTTCTACAAATATAACTGTTCTTGAGAAAAATGCCTCTTTAATATATTGCATATGCTTGTTTAGATGTTTCTCTAAATCATCATCCAATTCAATATCTACACCACTTGAAACTAAGACTTCCCCATTGGAATTTTTATAAATTCTAACAATATGTTTATAGTCATCTAATAATATATTTGGTGAATGGGTAACAACAAATAATTGACCTTTTATACCATTAATTCCAAACAAATCAGAAAGAAGATTGTTAAAATCTCTTTGTGAATTAGTAGTTATTCTATAAATATACTTTATTAATTTTCTTTGTAAGTGGGGATGTAGATGAATCTCTGGTTCATCCAATCCTAAAGTAATTGGAAGTGTTACCGTTCCATTACCATCAGTAATAATTGCATTTTCAAACGTTTTTTTTCGCCTTTTTATATTAAATATTCTTTCTAATATAGAAATAGGTACTAAGTTACTAAATTGTATACCATATCCTAGCTTATCTACAGGGAAATTTTCATCGTTTTTTAATATGATCAACCTTGATAATATTTCCTTGATCTCATTTCCTGTATCGGCTTTAATATCATTAGCTTCAAAAGTTTCAATTAGTTCCAATTTCGAATTAATATAATCTAACAATCCTGCCAAATAGGTATTATTAATTAAATCTTCAGGTTGAACTTTCTCATCATTTTTAGTATATAAATCTATCAAATGTGAAAGAAAACGCCCACTTCCGGTTTTAGTATTGAAATTTAATTCATTTGAGGGCTTTCTTAAAGAGTCATAATAAATAAAATTAAGTTTTTTTATTAATGAACTTGATATTACTGTTTCTGTCTCCGCGTGTATAAAAGTTATATTTTCATCTGGATTTTCCTGTAAAGCAATTATGTTAATTTGTCTTTCATTTGTAGGATCAAAAAGATCTTCAAATACTCCAATTTCATCTTCATCCAGAAATAAAGTTATCTCTATTTCTATTGATTTTTCAATATCATTGAAATCCTCATCTATAAAATTTCGTTTATTCACCAATGTATTTAATAGTTTTAGCAAATTAGACTTTCCAATGTTGTTAAGTCCAACAATAAAATTTACTTCTGAATGAAAGCTAAAACTTAGTCCATCCAACGACCTATAATTACTGATATCCAATCTTTTTATTTTCATCTATTACCATCTCCTTAATTTATATTTGTCAAGAACTAAATATAACATTAACGAATTGTAATATTTCTAGTATTTTGTTTCTTGAATATATTTTATCAAAATATTCCCTATAAATTGTTCATATAATGTGAATTATTCATGATATAAAAGACGATAATATTCTTGTTAGTACGATTTGTAGTTCAGACATGGAGGAAATGCCCAGTCGCATTTCTTCTTTTTTTATTTCAGTATAAATTTTCCACTATCCCCCTTAAAATTAAGAAATTCCTAGCTATAATGGTTTCTGATTAACCGATTTGTTCAAAAGTAAATAGAAGTAACCATAATAAGCGAAAACCGCGGTTACATGATGTTGTCTTTCGGGATAACACCATGTGCCGCGTTTTTTAATGGAGGGATGATCTATAAGCAAACAAGAAACAGAAAAACAATTTCTTAACAAGATATTAAAAAGCTCTGAAAAAGTCGGAATCTCTAAAAGCATCATTGAACGATTTATCTTGTTCTATGGAAAGGAGGTTCAAAATTACAATGTCAAACCTGCTCGATCTACTGAAAGAGTTAGGGGTTCCCATTAAGACAAAAGTGTTCATTGAATCACCGAAACAAACAAATTACGAATATCAATTGCAAATGGATTTAGATTTGGATAAACACATCAAGTAGTTTAAAACCTTTTCCTTCCGTCAATCCTTATAAAAAAGGCTTTGACGGGAGGAGTAATTATGTCTCGAAAAGATATAGTAAAAGTTTCATTTAATGAAGATTTACAAGAGGAATCTTATTATTTTATGAAACGGCTAATTGAAAAAGTTTTAATCGATCAGCTTGAATTACAGCCAAAAATGAAGGGTTTCCTTCTTGAAGAAAGTAATAAAATTGTAGAAAAGGAGTAGACTCTCATGGAATCACACCAATATTATGAACCCAATAAATACTATGAAGATTTTATTGCGGTTTATAGCAGGGTAAGTACAGCTCAGCAGGACATTCAAAAGCAGATTCTACTTGCTGAATCTTATATTCATAATAATCGGATTGATTTAGATAAAGTGATTTGGTTAAAAGATGATAATGTTTCAGCCAATAAATTAGCCATTGAGGATCGGCCAGATTTACAAAAGTTACGATTACTTATTCAGCAGAAAAAAGTAAAAACAGTCATTGTATACAGTCGTGATCGTTTAGCGCGAAATTTTTACGAATACGTTGCAATAGTTAAAGAGTTTTATAAATACGGAATCAAGGTGATTTTTACATCAACGAAACAACCACCGTTCTCTCCTAAACTGTCGATCGAAGCACTATACGGAATTTTCGCACAAGTCGAGGGCCAGAATATTTCCGGTAGAAGAAAGGATACAATGAAACAATTTCCTTCTTCTATATTTGGATATAAACGGATTGGAAAAAGAAAAGATGTTAAGTATATCCCGAATCCAGAAGTGGTTAATGACTTAAAATCTTTTTTCTATGAAGTGGCTGAAACCAATGAAGCAGATGATTTGTTCAATATTATAATGAAATACAAAAAGATATTAAAAAACAAAAGGTACGAGGATTTATTAAAATATCTAGAAAATCCTTTTTATTCGGCACATATGAAGACTTCGTACGGTTTTGAAGTTCTCCATCATGTAGAACCGATTATCTCACTAGAAGAACATCTAAAAATTCAAGAAGTGCTAAAAAAATTGAAAGATGAAGTATTTCAAGCCATAACCAATGCAAAGGACAGAGGATACATTACTCCACAATGTATATTTTGCAAAAAAGACATGACTTTTAAAACTTCAAAACTGGGAGAAAGCAGTTACTATATCTGTAAAAGAAAACATGAGGAAATCAGAATTACGGTGGAACAATTGAATGAGAACATTCAATCTAAACTTTCAATCATTATAAAACATATCCCAGTTGACACAATTAAAAGCTTTGTATTTTCCCATTTATCTAGAATCGAAAAGGATTACAATCATGAGATCATTAACTTAAATCGAAAGTTAAGCTCAATTCATTCTACTATAGTAGAAAAATATGCGGCAAAAAAGAACATCGATTCACTCATTATTGAGTCAATGAATATAAAAAGTAAAATCAATCATCTCCATATTGAATTAGCAAAAATTGCTGAAGCACGAAATTCGGTAAATGATCTTGTCAAAACCATTAAGCAGAACTTAGAATTGGAAATTCAAAACTACAATTTATACTATTTATGCCATCTATTCCTTGAAAAAGTAGAAATCGGCCCGGATACATTTATTTATCATGTTCCCTTTGGAGAATTTTTGAAAGTTGGTGAGCCACATGCACTTTATGCATAAATACACTTACTTAATAAATGGGATTTACTTATTGACAGAAACACCTAGACCGAATCTTCAACAGGTAAATTTACCTTTTAATATTTTTAAAGAATCTATTCCTTTAGCAACATCGTATATTCGTTGGTCTGATGATGGACAAACATTCGGACATTCTTTGCATATACAAGAATCTGAAATTGTTGCTAGAGCAAAAAGAGAAGGATTTCAAGTTGTCGCATCTTTTATTGAAGAAGCAAAATCCGCCTATCATATTCCTGCACAAAAAAGGGTTCAAATGCAAAATATGAAGCAATTCATTTTAAATAATAAAAATGTGAAAGCTGTCATTTTCTATGAAGAATCAAGAATTACAAGGCTAATTGAAGACTTTGTATTATATGTACTCGGACCAATTAAAGAAGCCCGACCAAATTTTAAAGTATACTCAACGAAGATAGAAGGTGAATGGAACGAAAACAATCCTTATGTTCAAGCAAGATTGTCATTTGCTCATGAAGAATCGGTAGAGAAGTCTCGGAGAGCATCTGATTACCATACGTCTGTAGTAAATTCATCGAAACCCGAACGTCCCGGATCTAGAAATCCCTATGGTTATTCTCTAACAACAAAGGACAATACGATTGAAACCAATGAAAATAAAACCATTGTCATTCTTATCTTTTATTTATACAGTTACGGTTATAGTGATCGAAAAATCGCAAATTTATTAATTGAAGCGGAAATTCCACCGCCAAGTATTGATGCAAAAGGCTGGAGTGATTCAACCGTACGATATATTTTAAACAATCGTTGGTATATCGGTGAATTAGCTTGGTTTACTCGTACCAGCTTTGAAAATAGTAAAAAGAAACCAGAGGAAGACATTTTTCTATTTAAAAATCATCATGAACCTTTAATCGGGGCTAATTTGTGGAATGTCACCCAATTCTTTAGAAACTACAAACAAAATAAGGATCACATGGATAGCCCGTTTATTTTACGAGATTTAGTTTATTGCCATAAATGTAAAGAGAAACTGATAACAAGAAATTCAACTCCCGCTAAGTCCAAGAAAAAATATATGTATTACTGTTGCCCTTCGTGTAAAAAGAAAATATCAACTGATAAAATTCATGAAAGTATATTTGCTGATTTTTCATTAAGATGGGGCAGGGAATTGAAATATTATGAAAAGCAAACAGAAAAAATCTTAAATCGATGGAAAAAAGGGCTTGAACAAAAAATCAATGACTTGAACGAAAACCTTGAAAAACTAAAATATCTTTTATCCACACTTGATAAAAATAATGAGTACTATCAGGAGTTAAAGGAAATCTTTGAAATGCAAATACACTCTACTTCAAAAGAATTACAGGAATACCATAATACAAGAGAACAGATTGACCTTTTGTCAAAAGATGAAATGCAATCCGAATTAATCGGTCGTTTTAAACAAGATATTCATAGTTATTCAAATGAAGAAAAACGTGCTATCTTCCTTTTGGCAATCGAAAAGATAGGAATTAACTTTTCGAAAGATAACCATATAAGAATCGATTACCGGCTCACACCATATGTGGAGATTGAAGACTTAATGAAGCAGCTAGATATCGAAAGTGCGTAAACTGTTGTCCAATTAATTTGGGCAACAGTTTTTTCTTTAATTAAACTAAAAGTTTCAGCAAAAGATTATGTCATTTATATTCTCTTAATCTTTTCAATTAATTCTTTTCGTTCTTCCAAAGGAAGTGTTTTAATTGCGATTAACAGAGCGTCAATGGTTAACCATTTGCTTTCCTTTTTCAAAAATAACCGAATTCTTTCTTTTAAAGAATCTGATACTTCTGTTTCAATCATCCCTGCTTCAATAAATAGTTGCACAACTTCTTCTATTACTTCAGGAGTAATCTGCTTTTCTCGCTCTTGCAACTCTTCATCGATCTCCGACCAATAATCTCTCAGAAATTTCCCCCACTGGTCATCCTCCAAGTAAAATAAATCGATATAATAATTCTGGTAAGTAATCTCTCCATCCTTTTCATAGAAATTTCTTTTACCAAAGTTATTATTTTGCTGGGAATATAAAGCTTGTAGATTTTGAACTAACTGATTAAATCGCAAATCCGGTTGCTGCTCCCATATTTTGAACAACAGAGTTAAAATCCTTGGAATCCTCTTCGGATCTCTCACTTTCATATCCCTCCAATACAAAAAAATATCTGCTTACTTTACCGAATAATTTATCTTATCACTGCTTACTTTACCGAGTAATTCACCGGTTAGCTTATTGAGTAAAATTCAAGAACTGGTTAAACCCTTTGATATCGAGGGATTCTTGATAATAACATTCGGTAAAGCAAGCATCGAAGGATACTTCGATGAGTACTTTACCGAAACACTAATTAACGAACTGCTCATTTTACCGAATTAGAGAGTGCTTTCATTTTCTTGAATATCTTGCTTCTAATCCGGCAATTGTCATATTTTCATTCACATCATTATGTGGTATTAATAAATAAACCCATTCTTTACCACCATTTTGCATTTCATGTTTGGTTGCATACTTACACCATTCAATCGCTGCATGTTTTTTTGCCTCTACTTCTTTATCGCTATCAATTTTATTAGCTGCTTTCAATTCTACCAGATATTTTTTATCTTCCGTTTCTACTATAAAATCTGGATTGTATGATTGTTTTTGATTATAATAGATTTTCAATTGATTTAAGGCTGGTTTAAACCAGACTTTTACTTTTGGATCTTGTTCACATATAACAGCGAATCTACGCTCATTTTCTGCATCAAATTTTTGGATTGGATATAAGCAACGACTAAATCCACCAAAACTCATTCCCTTAATGGATGAAGGGTTTTCTACAGGAATACGAAAATCTTTAACTTCCTCATCTATATTCATGGAGTATGTGTTTGTCTTTAAAACCTCAAAATCGCTTCTTACATGAACATCATATTCCACTTTTGATTCCACATAATGATCTAACATTTGAGCATGAATATTATTTGCCAATAGCTGCTGATTATATAACAAAACGTTTCTAACATCATTATCGTCCTTTAAATACGATTTGAGATGAGCAATTAATTGATTTACTAATTTATAAAGTAAATCTGCATGTTCTTCATACGATATGTCGTCAAAATCAATTAATCTAGAAATAATATAGTTTTCTAAAGGTTCATTTTCGTTTACTTCAACTTTAAAATGCAATGTGTCTCTTTGTCTTGTTCTTAATTCCTGAAGTAGAATATCCTGAGTAACTGGTTGTAAATTAATATTTGAGACATCTAAATCAAAATCTTCAAAGTCCCAAGAAATTTCACTCTTTGGCTGAAGTATTATTTTTGGAATATCTATTGTCTTTTCAACGATGTAATCTGTAACAGTTTCTACAATTTCTTCAACTACATTTGTTTCATCTTCAAAAACTAACTCCATTTGACCTGTAGGGTATAATGTTTTTATCTCTTTAATAATTTGTTGTTTTATCTCTGGTTTTGTTAAGTGTTTATTAGTTTGGATATGATTTAAATTTTGTATGGTCTTGAATGTTGTTTGTACAATATTTCTTTTGATTTCCATCCTTTGTTTTGCATTTTCATCATCTTTATTTATATCATCACCTGCAATTTTCTGAATAATACTTTGTTTCACATTGGACTCAACAGAAACTACCTTCTTTTTAGATTTTGCAACATCTTTACCAATATATACGCCTTTACGTATAACAGAATTAGGATTGTTTGCTTCATCAATAATCTCTTGGAAACGATCATGTGCTATTATTGTTAGTCTATCTACTGCTTTAACTCCAGTTCGTTTTCCATATGGTAAACGGAGTCCACGACCAATAGATTGTTCAACTAAAGTTTTAGAATTAGCAGCCCTTAATGGGATAATAGTATATAAATTAGTAACATCCCAACCTTCTTTTAGCTTGTTAACATGGATAACAATTTCAGTATTAGAGTTAGGGGCCTCTAATGCAAGTAGTTCTTGAATGGTTTCGTCTTTTTCTTCACCTGATTGTTTTGAATGAACAGTAATTACTTTATCTTTATATTTTCCTTCAAAGAATTCATCACTTTTAATTATATTTAAAAGATTCTCTGCATGGTCTGTGTCCTGAGCAACAATCAGAATGAATGGTTTTACTACAGGCAGATTGTTCTCTCTGGCGTACACTTCTAATTCTACTTTTGTTTCTTCATGTACTAATATCCCATCACTGATTTTTAATTGTTCCAATTCATCCTCAGAGTAATTTGAAGCATCAAAGTTTTCACGTGTTGCAACAGTAGGTTCTTTAACATATCCTTTTTCCATCGCCATATATAAAGGAAAACTATAAATTACATTTTTAAATGGAATTGTTCGTTGTCCTTTTTCTACTTGGGGAGTTGCAGTAAGTTCTAGTCCAAGTACCGGATTTAATTCATTTATTGCCTTAACACCTGCTGAAGCTCGATAACGATGTGATTCATCCATTAATAAAACTAAATCAGGTAAAGAAGATAAATAATCAAAATAACTTTCTCCTAAGTACTCACTTAGTCTTTTGATTCTAGGAGAATTCCCACCTCTTACCTCTGTATTAATTTTTGAGATATTAAAAATATTAATCTTTACTGTATCCGGGTCAAGAAGCCATATTGCACTTTCTTCGTAATTTTCACCTGTTATGATTAATGGTTCTTTTGTAGCAAATTGCGAAATTCCTTTAAAAACATATTTTTTTGTATTCGGTGTGAAATCCTGAATTAATTTTTCATATATTGTCAAGTTTGGTGCTAAAACAAAATAGTTTTTTATGCCCTTTGCCATATATAGATACGATATAAACGCTCCCATAAGCCTTGTCTTTCCAACACCAGTAGCAAGGGCAAAACAAATAGAAGGAAACTCCCTTTCAAAATCTTCAACACTAGGAAAAAGATTTTTAATAATGTTAAGCTTCCGCTGAACTTGTTCACTGGATGTATTTTTTTCTAGGGAGATGTTATCTACTACTTCCGCTAATATTTCCAAAGATTCCCTTTGTGGGTCTCGCAGGCTAAGACGACTTGAGATTTGTTTAACAAAACGATTCATTCTACATCCCCCTCATCAAATAATTCTATCTGTTCAGGCTCTTTTTCCATCATAGGTAGGTTTTCAACATTTAAGCTATAATCGTCTCTTCCAAACTCGCATTTTTCCAACACAGATTGAGGTATTTTTTTAAATGTGATGTTCGGAAAATCCTCTTGGTTTACATTAAATGCTTTACAGCAGACCAATAATGTTTCATCTTCCTTCATTTGGTCAGCAATATCATCCGCTAACTGTTGATTAACAAATTGTGTAGTAACAAAGATATAATCATTTTCAGTTGATTGGCCATGTTTCCAATATACATTTTTATCAGGATTATATTTAAACCCTTCAAGCTTACACACAGCTTCTGATAACATTTCAGCATTATATTGTTTACTAATAACCCAATTACCATATTTATCTTTTTCTAAAAGACTCGGTGCTAATTTATAGAATCTAAATCCTCCGCCACCCTTCCATCCAACGGTTGAACTTATTCCTGCCTGATCTTCACCATCAATAACTCTTTTTAATCTTGGTATTATATGTGTGTAACAATGTTCTCCTAGTTCTACCATTATCCATCTTCTTCTCATTTTATGAGCAACAGCACCTGTTGTACCTGAACCCGCAAATGAATCTAGCACCCAATCTCCTTCGTCTGTAATAATTTCAATGATACGACTAATCAATTTTTCTGGTTTTTTCCCATTACGAAAATCTACTCCACCTTCATTGTGTAAATTATTTATTCCAATATCTAGCCATATGTCTCCCATTGGTCTAACTGGGGATAATTTTCCATCAACTTTTTTCATCTTATCAATACAAAACAATACTTCCTCTTTTTTATAAACTAATTTTTTCATTCCAGTAGGTGTAATAATTTCACGAAATACTGTATCATTTGGTAATTCTTCAAACTGTTTACTTCGGTTTCGGGCAGTCCGGAAAATTTTATCTGCGTTTTTTATACAGAATTCTTCAAATTCCTCTTTATTATTTGGATCTATATTTTGATTAATTGCAGCTTCTCTTAAAGGAATTACTTTCCATTTCGAAATATCATTTGGCTCATTTTCATCTTTTACTAAATAACTTTTATAACGATCAAAAACATCTGACCATTTAGCCTTTTCATAAATTGGATTAAATCTGATTTTTTCTTTGTCTTTCGCATAAATTAATATAAACTCTTTGATTTTTGGCGGTTTTTTATCTATATGACTCATTTTAACACCACTTAGATGAGACATTTTAACACAAATACTAGTAATAAAGTTTCGTCTACCAAATATCTCATCACAAAGAACTTTTAAATAAGCCATTTCTTCATCATTTATTTGTATAAAGATTGCACCATCATCTTTAAGTAAATTCTTTAACAAGCTTAATCTAGGCTTCATCATATTTAACCAAATGGAATGTTCTAATCCATCATCATAATGTTCAAAAGCATTTCCTGTATTATATGGCGGATCAATATAGATGCACTTAATTTTATTTGTAAACTCTTCCTCTAGTGCCTTTAATGCAAGGAGATTATCACCAAAAATTAATCTATTATCAAAAATATCATCTTCACTATACTTTTTTTCAGCGTGATATGAAAATTCAGGGTCTTCAATTAAAATTCTAGGTTCTAAATTTATTTTTTCGTCTTTACCAATCCATGTTAGTTCAAGTCGCTTTTTTTTCAAGTTGTTAACACCTCTCCTATATAATTCTCCATTTCAATGCAAATAAATGTTTATTCGTAACTTTTTGCTGGAGTTTAGCTTCAATTTCTTCAAATAATAAATCTTTTTGTTCATCTATTTTATCCTGCTGATCATATAAATTTCTTCTCATATCATTTCGTTTCTTTTCAAGTTCTTTAATTTTTTTATTCATTCCTAGTTTTTCTTGTAAATTTCGAATTGATTTTGATTCCTTTTTTAGATAATCAATTTCTACAGAAAGTTCATCAATTTCCGCTTCAAGTTTTAATTTTAAATCTTTAGCCCATCTATCTAATTTTTCTAATTCTGAATCCATATATTCTGCAGTTCGTTCCATTATACTGTTTAATACCGCTTCTACCTGACATTCTTTAATATATTGAAGTGTATTATTTATAGAATTAGGTATTTCAATTTCTTCATGTTCAATCGCTGGTAATAAAAATAATTTCTCACAAATATCTTGGTCAATCTGGTTACCACTATTATCTACAGCTGAAAATATTAGATACTGTTCAGTTTCGACAGACTCTACATTAAGCAAATCTAAATAAAGCCAGCCGTCAGTACCAACTAACGATTCAATAACACTAATCTTACCTTGATAATCACAGTATCTAAAGGTAACCTCTTTTGGTATTAACACCCTACCCTTGGCTTGTTTAACCCATTTTTCAGCTAAAGGGTGGGATAACCGATAGTGAACAACATTATTAGTACTTTCTTCCTTTTTTATTTGGGACATCAATTGATACTTTTTCTTATCTATAATAAAGGTTAATGAATTATCATCAAATACCGCTTCTCTTTGACCCTCAATTTTTGAAAGATTCCATAAAAATCTCTCTAACTTATTCAACTGTATAGTTGTCTGTTCAAAATTATCTCTTAACTTTTCCCTTACTTCGTCATCAAAGTTTTCCATTAAACTTATACGTGTGTCTTGCATTTTAATTCGTATTTGTTCGTCCAATTCTTCTTGTAACCTGTTAAATGCATCATCAATCTCTTCTGCAGTTCTACAGTTCTGATAAATTTCTTGTATCCGTTTTTCAAAGTCAACTCCGGACTCCAACGAACCCAAAATTTCATCAGATGAACCAAATAATCCTTCGAACAGCTTGAACTTTTCTGAAAGTAAATCATAAACTCTTTGGTCTGCAGCATTCTTTTGATTCAAAAAATTTATCACAACTACATCATATTTTTGTCCATAACGATGACATCTTCCAATTCTTTGTTCTATCCTTTGAGGATTCCATGGTAAATCATAATTTACTACTAAACTACAAAATTGAAGGTTTATTCCTTCCGAAGCAGATTCAGTTGCAACCATGATATCAGCATGCTCACGAAAATATTCAACTAACGCTGCCCTCATATCAGCAGTTTTTGATCCCGTAATTTTATCATCATATTGGTGTTTCTCTATCCACCATTCATAGATTCTTTTTGCATCTGAATCTGAATTTTGACCGTTAAACATAACAACGTTATACCCTTTTTCTGTTAGCATCTCTTTTAAATATCTTTGTGTTCTTCGTGACTCTGTAAATATAACTGCTTTTTCATTAGCTCCTAATTCTCTCATTTTATTAAAGCCTTCATCTAATGCAAGGAGTAATGCGCCTCCTTTGGAATTTTTTGTAATAGACCTTGCTAATTCATAATAGGATTCTAACTCTCTTTTCTCTGATAATATTAAATTAATTATCTCTTCTTCCGTTAGTTCATCTATTTCAATTTCTTCTTCGTTCCATTCTTCAATGGTATCATCAAGTTCGTCAATATCTTGATAAATTATTTCTTCGTTATTTAATCGATTATCTTGTATTTTCCCAATTAAAAGTTCATCCAAACTTTTTATTAACGATTGAAGTGTATCAGTTAGTGCAAAAGTTGAAGAAGCCAAAATTTTCCGAATAACTAATGTCATTAAAGAACGCTGACTTTTTGGTAAAGCAAATAACAAATCTCTTTGTAAATATGATGATACTTTTTCATATAATTCCCATTCTTCATTTGTCGGCATAAACTTTTGTGTGATTGGAATACGTTGAGTGTATTTTACATATTCTGTAACCTGACGTCTTAAAGTTCGATGTGTAACGGGACTTATACGTTGCTTTAAATCAATATAATCAGCTTGTGACAACTCTTTCGTTCCTCTGGAAAACTGTTTTCTAAAAGAGATCTCATCCCCAAAAATATGTGGATCAATAAAACTGATTAATCCGTAAAGTTCCATTAATGAGTTTTGTAATGGAGTAGCTGTTAATAATAATTTTGGAAAACCTCCTGTTGCAGAACGTAATGCACGAGCAATTTTATTAGATTTTTTATAAACATTTCTTAAACGGTGTGCCTCATCAAAAATTATTAAATCCCAATTAACTCGTCTTAATTCAATTGCTTTATTTTTCGCAAAATATAACGACGTTATAACTACCATATCTTGTTGATAAAAAGGATTCATTATTCCAGCAGCTTGCATCTCTTTAAAATTTTTATTTTCTAAAACAATAGATGGTATGTAAAATTTTTCCAATAATTCTTGACTCCATTGTTTACGTAAAGGAGGCGGTACTATAATTAAAATATTTCTTTTCCTTTCAGCCCACAATTGACTAACAATTAGTCCTGCCTCAATAGTTTTTCCTAATCCAACCTCATCTGCCAATAATGCGCCTCTTTCAAGTGGTGCGCGAAAAGCAAATAATGCTGCTTCAACTTGATGGGGATTTAAATCCACCGTTGCATTTATTAACGATTGGTTGAGTCGTCCAATTGAAGAAGAAGAGTTTTGTTTAGTTAATTCATATGCATAGTATTGGCTATGATAATATGTACTCATTTAACCTCCCCCATTTCAAATATCCTGTACAAATATACTTTCCGTTGATATCATTAGTTCTATTTTACCATATTACAAAGATGTCTATCTATTTCACCTAATAATTACAAGTCCCTAACAAAAGCTATTTGAACCTCAAAAAAATCCCTAATTCCTATTAAAATATCTTCGACTTGTAAGTATAATTTTTCAGAACAAATCGGTAAACAAAAAATCAACTTAAAAATTTTTTTAAAAAAATTCCATATTTCTCTTCGAATATGAAAAATCGAAGATACAATGCTTTATGCAAAACGAAAAATACAAATAAAAAAGGAGATGAATTTGCTATGCAATGTGCAGCATATATTCGAACAACAAGTTAAAGTCATGTAGATAGAAATATAAGAAAGCAAACATAGATGTGAAGTCGGAGAATTAAATTCGTTATAAACATTCAAAACAAGCACGCAGTTAATAAAATATTCGATCACACTATAAAAGGTGAAATCCGCAGAGGCTATATGACCATATGCTAATGATTAGTTAAAAATTTCTATGGATAAAGAAAAGGAGAAGAAAAATGATTAACAACCAAGGAAATCTAAAGGGATTTCTCTATATAAGAGTGAATCATCCATCAAAACTTTCAACAGAAGGACATTCACAGCTAACTAATTTCTTATTTGAGTATAGAAGAAATCGTTACAATGGAAAGGGAAATACCTATAAACATCGCATTGAAGAATATTTGTACAAAGTCAAATAAATAGTGTAACCCAATAAAAAGCGAGAACCGCAGAGGTTACGTAACCATTCACATTGTTGGTTATGTAATTCTGCGGATTTTTTTATATTGAAAAATTATAAAAGGGAGAGCGATAAATCATGAATAGATCAGAAAACACCGTTGAGCGAATTTTTGCAGATACTTCGCTCACCTTCATGGATGTTATAAATTCAATTATTGATCATAAAATTGAAGAACTCGTCAATAATGCTAGTAAGGTAAACACTGCTACATCTCAAAAAGACGAGAAGGAGTATGATTCAAAATGAGATGTGCAGTATATGTTCGTGTTTCTACCGATAAAGAAGAACAAAAAGATTCCTTAAAATATCAGCAAGAACTGTTTTATAATTATATAGCGGAAAAAGGTTGGGATATTTACAAATTTTATATTGACGTTGAAAGCGGGACGACGGCAAAAAGAGAAGAACTTCAAAAACTTATTGAAGATGCTCAGAATAAGGAGTTCGATATCATTCTTGCTAAAGAGTTATCACGTCTTGCCCGCAATGGAGAGTTATCCTATAAAATCAAAAACTTATGTGAAAACCAAGGGATTCACATCATTACATTAGATAATGCAATCAATACATTAACAGGTAACACCCATATGTTTGGCCTTTATGCATGGATGTATGAACAAGAATCTCAAAACACGAGTAATCGTGTGAAAGAGACATTAAAAACTCGTGCAAAAAATGGACTTTTTAAAGGTTCGAATCCTCCATATGGTTATGAAGTAAGAGATGGAAAACTGTATATCCGTAATGATGAGACACCAAAGATTGTTAAACGAATTTTCAAAGAATATTTGGAAGGAAACGGACGACAAAGTATTGCAAGACGGCTATATAACGAGGGAATTCCTACTCCTGCTCAAATAGCTGGAAAAGCAAACGCAGGAGATAAGTGGCATGATTCTACCATTAGATGCATCTTAACAAATCCCCATTACGTTGGGGATCTTGTTCAAGGAAGAACAACGACAGTAAGTGTAACAAGTAAAAGAAGAAAAAACGTTCCTAAAGAAGAACAGTTTATTATCAAAAATGCACATGAGCCAATTATATCTAGGGAAACGTTTGATGCTGTCCAAAATCAATTAGAGCAGAGAAGAAAATATATTACAGCACCCAAATTACATCTTTTTACCAACATTCTCTATTGTGCCGACTGTGGTACGGGAATGTGGTATAGAAGTAATCGTCGGGGCTACATCTGTGGAAATTATGCGCGTCATGGAAAAAAAGCTTGTACCGCCCACACAATAAAAGAGGATTTTTTAAAAGAAACGATCCTAGATGACATCCAAACCTTAATTCAACAAGTTGATAAAGAGAAATATATAAAGAAGATGGAGAGAAAATCGAAAAGTACAAAATCGGATTCTCAAAAGAAAATCAATAAGATTAACAAACAGATGGATGTTTTAAAAAATCGAAAAAGGAAATTCATCAACCTGTTAGCTGACGGAATGATCACACATGAAGAATATCAAGAGAGTATTGAAGTAACGAACAAGGATTTAACTGAATTAATGGAACAGAAAAATGAACTTCTTTCATTGATGGAAAGCGAGGATGTAATCGAAACGATTGAAAAGCTTAAAAAGGAATTACTTCAATTCCTAAATTTCGATGAATTAACCGAGGATATTCTCCATCGACTGATTAATCGAATCGAGGTAAAAGAGGACGGTACACCAATAATTCATTACCGGTTTACCACACCAAAAATTGAATAGAGGCAAGAGAGAAACCTTATCTTGCCTCATTTTTTCATTTTAAAACTATCTGCGAAACGCACTCAACGTGCGCCGTCTGTGGAAACATATCGACTGGTTGCATGTATTCAACTTTATATTTTTTGGTGAGCACATTCAGATCCTTTGCTAAAGTAGACGGATTACAAGAAACATAAACAATTTTTTTCGCATCAGTCTTCATTATTGTGTCCAGTAGTGCGTCATCACAGCCAGACCGAGGTGGATCGACAATAATAACATCCGGTTTCCAACCCGCTTTTATCCATTTTGGCATAATTACTTCTGCCTTACCAACTTCATAATGGGCGTTATTGATGCCATGTTTTTTCGCATTTTTTTCAGCATCTTCAATTCCCTCTTTTATAACATCCATCCCCCGAATTTCTCCAGCCTGATCAGCCAGCCATAGCCCGATTGTACCTACACCACAATACGCATCTACTACTTTTTCCACGCCTGTCAGTTGCGCCGCTTTTTTAACTTCATCATAAAGTTTCACTGTTTGTGTTGGATTTAATTGGAAAAACGCTCGAGAAGATAACTCAAAACTTATATCTCCTAAAACTTCTTGTATGGACTGTTCCCCACCTAGTTGAAGTGATTCATCACCAAAGATTAACGAGGTTTTTTTACCATTAATATTTTGAATTATGGATTTGACTTCCGGTAATCGCTTTTGAATTTCTGCTACAATCAATGCTTTCTTCGGCAGTTCTTTTTTTGCTGTAATTAACACAACCTGAACTTCCCCAGTTCCAACAGCCACCCTTGCTACAATGGTCCGGATTATCCCTGTACGTTTTCGCTCATTGTATACAGGAATATTTAAGTCATTTAAAATCTCCTTAACGACACGAACAGCTTTATTTGTTGCTGGATGTTGAACGATACAGTTCGGTATATCAATTAATTTATGAGAATTCATACTGTATAGACCAGCAATGATATTCCCTTTGATCTCTCCAACTTGAAACTGAGATTTATTACGATATAACCAAGGATCATCCATACCAATGGTTGGGCGGATATCCATTTTTTCAATTTTTAGTTTTGTATGCCGCTCTAAGGCTTGGATTAATATATCTCGCTTTTCTTTTAACTGTTGGCTATATTCTAAGTGCTGAAGCTGACACCCCCCACATTTTTCATAAATGGGACAAGGTGGATTAACCCGATGGGGAGATTTTTTACGGATTTTCTTTATTTTCGCCTCAGCATACTTCGGTTTAATTGTCGTTGCTTCAACAACGACTTCTTCTCCTGGTAAAGCGCCTGGGACAAAAACAACTGTTCGTTTGAAATAACCGACTCCTTCACCGTTTATTCCAAGACGCTTTATCGTAAGTGGAAACTCTTGGCCTTTCTTTATAACTACATTTGCACGCGTGTTTTGTTTCTTCATAAAACTTGCTCCTTAATCTCTACTTTTGCTAACATTATTTCAAAATGAATAGCCGTTTACACATGAGAAAATTTTATAATATTATCGTTTGTTTTGCTACTTTATGATTTATTGATTTAATCAAAGCCTAAAATTCCCTTTTTAAAAAAGTGAAACCCGCCTAACAGGCGAGTTTTTTAGTATATCATATTTTTATTATCTAAGGACTCCTTCAATAAATAGTCATTCAAACTTTTAAACGTATATCCTCTTTTCTTTATATCAACGATCGCTTTTTCTAATGCATCCGCATTATCTTTGGAAACAGTATGTAATAAAATAACAGCACCTGGATGAATTTGCTTCATTATTTCGTTATAAGCATATTGCCATCCTTGTTGTTGATCTGTTTTCCAATCAACAAAGGCAAGGGACCATAACACATGAATATATCCAGCTTCTCTAGAAACTTTCAACGTACGCTCACTTAATATCCCCCTGGGTGGACGTACGAAAAGCATTTCTTTTTGCCCGGTTAGCTCCTTTGTCTTTTCTTTTACTTTATCTAATTCTTGCACAATTCGTTCATCTGTTAACTGGGTAAAATCGGGGTGGCTCCAGGAATGATTGCCAACAATATGACCTTCTTCTACCATTCGCTTCACAAGATCAGGAGCCGACTCTAAATAGTGCCCTGTCACAAAAAATGTTGCGGGAACTTTTTCTTTTTTTAACACATCTAAAATTTTATCCGTATACCCATTTTCATAGCCGTTATCAAACGTTAAATAAACCGTTTTTTCATCAGGACTTCCTTTATAAAAGGCATCGTACTTTTTTAATAATTCATCGTAATATTCTCCTGCTTCAGGAGGCACTTCATTTCTTGCCTTTTTAAATCCCCAATGAATAGGTGAATTTGAAACAGCGAATGCAGAACCTGAAAAGAATAATATTAAGCTACAAAAGGCAAAGATAATGGCAAAATATTTTTTCAAATTTCCTCTTCCTTTCCTTTTTTTCTTAGTTTCTCTTTCGGCAAGGAAATCATGCGAAATTTGCCTGTTTAAACATCTGGTTAAAAAATCCAACGAACTTCTGAATTTGACAAATTTACCTTGCCACTTTTTTCAGAAGAAGTTACATTAAAAAGACTCTCCGCTAAATGCAGAGAGTCTCTAGTTTACTGATCATCATCTTTTAATTCTTTAAACTTTTCCTCTATTTCATCAATCATTTCAATTAAATGATCAATTTCAGCTAAGTCCACTTTCTCAGGTTCAATTGATTCTAATGTTTCCATAAATGTATGAAAACGCTCTTGTAATACGTCCAATTGACTTTTTTCAATTTTTTGCAACGATATTGCTCCCTTCGCTTTAACTAATTCTTCTTTATTATACACCTTCTTTCTTATTAGAAAACGTTATCTTAATAATTACCAAGATTTTAATGGTATTTTTTCGATATTACTTCATCTCGGAACTTCAACCGCACTAAATTTAAATGATAAATGGTCTTGAATTGGAATCCATGCCCCAATTCCTTGTGAAGTTACATTCTTAATGATGATTGATTTTTTTCCTCCCTTTAACACAAGATATACTTCACCATAAGTAACAGTCCCTTTTTCATTTACAGCGGTTGCGTATGCATCCAAATATCCTAAACGTTTAGCTGGAATATTATAGAAATGATCCTTTTTCGTACCGGCACCGATAACAGTATCAAAGGATAATGGTAATTCTGTTTTTTCCGCAGCTTTTAATAACATCATTTTCTTTACATCATTTGCACGTGGGACCTTTGCTGTTAACCCACCTCTTACAATTTTTTGGGTTTCTTGTACATAGTGAAATTTATATGGTGCTTTTCCACCGCGATTATCGTAAAAATTTGTATTTACTTTTTGATATTCCCAATTCGTTGATGTTTCCTTTGATTCATAATTTAATGGCCATCTACCTAAATAGATTGTTGCACGATATCCTAAAGCCACAATTGGCTTATTAATTGTTGTTTCATTCAATAATAGAATAAGTTCTGGATTTTCTATTTTCACTTCCGATGTTTCCAATAACAACTTTGTCAATTTACTTGGCTCTAACTGTGGTAAATCTTGTGAAGGGTTCGGATACGTATTTTCTTTCGTGACATTTAACACATAGTCTGGAATTTTAAATTTCGCAGATGGTTGTTCTTGCTTTTCTTCTTTCTTTTCATCTTTCTTTTCTTCTAATTTTTCCTCTTGTTTCGGATTTTTGTCTGCTTCCCCCTTAGCTGCATGACCAGTATGTACGTTTAATGAAGTTGTCAGTATCAAAGCTAATACTAATAATAACGGTCTAACGATTCGTTTTTTCATGCTGCAAAAATCTCCTTCCATGCTACTTTTGCCCTTATTTTTCACAATCCTTGTTAATCTTATCCACAAATTTCACTGAAAAAATTTTAATAAAGTTAGAATATTGACAAATTGTCTTTAATAACATTAATAATACCAACAGGCAAAGGGGGGAAAGGAAAGGTAAGCTCAACTAAAGAAACGAGTTAAGGAGGGATAAGAAAGAACACGCCAATTGACGACTACTGAGGGTGACAAGAGGCGTTGTTAATCTTATGCAAGAAGTAGGAAAGTATACTTTTCCTTAACACTTTCCTATGCAAAAAAGACACCGTTTTCAGTTAGTTGCTTGCATGAACCTTTCTACTAGATTAGCCAGTTTATATTAGGTGGTGATATTTGAGTAACTAATTCTTATGAAAAGATTTATATAGCATCACTTACCGGGTGGTCTATGGCCTCCCGGTTATCATTTATACATACTCTGCTATAAAAATTGTAAATTTTTTGATTCAACAAATCCTTTACATCACTTATCTCCAAGTTTGTATTTACTATCGCTATTTAATCCCAAATCATAAATATTTTACTTGTCAATCTTTTAATTCAGAGATATTATCAAATTTGAAATCGGAAATATACAAGCCTCTTGTAAAACTTTAACAACATTAGGAGTAACAAAATATGAATCAGTTTAAATTACGATTATGGCTTCTTATTATCCTCGTTAGTATTTCTGGTCTTTCACAAGGCATGTTACTACCAACGATCGCAGTAATATTAGAAAACCATGGAATCCCTTCGACAGTTAACGGAATTCATGCAACAGCGTTATATATCGGTGTATTCGTTGCATCGCCTTTTATGGAGGCTCCGTTACGTAAGTTCGGTTATAAGCCTTTAATTATTGTAGGTGGTTTAACCGTTGTTTTATCTTTATTTGCTTTTACTATTTGGGACTCACTGCTATTTTGGTTTATTTTGCGTTTATTCATTGGCATTGGTGATCAAGCTTTACACTTTTCATCCCAAACCTGGATAACCTCCTTTTCACCACAAGAAAAAAGAGGCCGAAATATCTCTTTGTATGGGTTATCTTTCGGGATTGGATTTGCCATCGGTCCGTTATTTACAAGATTATTGGTCTTTAACGAAAAACTTCCATTCCTTATTGCAGGAACTTTGAGCTTTATTGCGTTATTGGCTGCCTTATTACTCAAAAATGAATTCCCTGAACAAAGTGAAAATGAAACAAATTCACGACAATTACGATCGACCTTTAAAAATTTTAGTAAAGTCCTACGCTATGCCTGGGCACCACTGTTACCGGCTATTTGTTACGGAGTATTAGAAGCATCATTAAACGGAAATTTCCCTGTTTACGGATTAAGACTTGGTTTTGAAGTCGAATATTTGTCGATTATAATCTCTGCTTTTGCAATTGGCGGGATTGTGTTTCAATTACCTCTTGGAATGATGAGCGACTATTTCGGCCGTAGAAAAGTTTTGCTTTCATCATTGTTTATCGGTAGCGTTATTTTTATGGCTGCAGGTTTATTTGAAGACTCAGCAACCATGCTGATTATTTTATTCTTTATTGCTGGAATGCTGCTCGGCTCCACTTATTCCTTAAGCATTGCATATTTAACTGATACAGTTGAAAAACGATTATTACCAGCAGGAAATTTATTAATTAGTATTTGTTTTAGTTTAGGTAGTATTTTCGGTCCATTTCTTGGCGGTCTAGCTATTGACCAATTTTCAAATTTTAGTTTTTTATATTTTATCGCTATTATTTTATTTCTTATTTTTATCGGTCTTCTCTCCTATCGGAACCATGAACACCAAAATGAATATTTAGATAAAACAGGCTAAATTATGATTAGCTGGCCAAATTAGGTCAGCTTTTTATTTATAATAATTACTTATTTATAATAATTATAATTACAAATAACAAATCTCTTTATTTTTATATAAAATATGGTAAAATAGATAAAAACAAGGACGATATAGAATTTTGATAACAAAAATCAACACTTCCAAACCAATGATTTTAATACTCATTCTCAATTAAAAAACGATACTTTATTTGAAAGGGATACTCATTCTCAATTAGATAGGAGGAAGAACGAAATGGAAACCAACCTTCAAAATGTAAAGGCAAGTCAAAGCAATTCTCCTTTAAAAGCAAGATTTGAGCTATATGAATCGATATTAGAAATTATCTTTGCTATCCTTGGTGGATTTTTTATTTTTCTTGGTTGGTTATTAGGAAAGTTTGAAATGGAAACGGCATCCGTTGCTTTTTTTCTTACAGCATATGTAGTTGGAGGATTTTTTAAAGCAAAGGAAGGGATCACTGAAACGATTGCTGAAAAATCCCTTAATGTTGAAATCTTAATGATTCTAGCAGCGATTGGTTCAGCTATTATTGGTTATTGGGAAGAAGGTGCCATTTTAATTTTCATTTTTGCTGTCAGCGGGGCTTTAGAATCATATACGACAAATAAAAGCCATAAAGAACTAACTGCATTGATGAAGTTACAACCAAAAGAAGCCCGGTTCATCAAAGATGGAAATGAGGTCCGAATTCCAGTAGAAAAATTAAACGTTGGAGATTTTATTTTAGTAAAACCAGGTGAACAAATTCCTGCCGATGGTGTCATTACGAAAGGGCGGACAAGTGTTGACGAAGCAGCAATTACTGGGGAATCGATGCCTGTACCAAAAGAAGTTAATGACCAAGTTTTTGCTGGAACAGTCAATGGGAACGGAGCGATTACCGTTCAAATTACGAAACCCAATAGTGAAACGCTTTTTCAAAAAATTATCGATTTAGTTCAACACGCGCAAAATGATAAATCGCCTTCTCAACAATTTATTGATCGTTTTGAAGCAAGATATGTTTATATCGTTTTAATAGCAGTCGGTATAATGATGTTCCTCCCTCACTATTTGTTTAATTGGAGTTGGAATGAAACCTTTTATCGAGCTATGGTACTCCTTGTTGTTGCTTCCCCTTGTGCCGTTGTCGCTTCCATAACACCAGCAGTCCTATCTGCCATTTCTAACGGCGCACGTAACGGCATTTTGTTTAAAGGTGGGGTTCATTTAGAAAAGCTCAGCAACTTAAAAGCAGTAGCCTTCGATAAAACAGGTACATTAACAAAGGGTAAACCTGAAGTAACAGATTTTGTCGTTACGGATACGAATAAATCAGAAAAGCAATATATTTTACAATGTGTCGCTTCGATTGAAAAACAATCAAACCATCCACTAGCAAAGGCCATTGTCCAATACGGTTTGAAACATAAAATCGATTTTATCGAACCTGAAATTGTAGAAGATATAAGTGGATGGGGGATTCAAGGTAAAATAAATGGAGACACTTGGAAAATCGGAAAAAAAGGTTTTATAAATTTTAATTCACATGTTAGTCAAGAATCGCTGGAAACTTTTGCATCAGAAGGGAAAACTGTCGTATTTGTACAAAAAAATAATGATGTAATCGGACTATTTGCGTTAAAAGATGTTATTCGTCAAGAGTCGAAGCAAGCCATAAAAGACATACAAAAGCTTGGCGTGCAAACAGTCATGCTTACAGGGGACAATAAAAGCACTGCAAAATCAATCTCCAAAGAAATAGGGATTCATGAATATATTTCTGATTGTTTACCAGAACATAAAGTAAACGAAATAAAAAAATTAAAAAATACTTACGGAACGGTAGCCATGGTCGGTGATGGCATTAATGACGCACCTGCACTCGCAACTGCTAATGTAGGTATTTCAATGGGAGAAGGTACCGATGTTGCATTAGAAACAGCCGATGTTGTACTCATGAAAAACGAACTATCAAAAATTGGTAAAGCCATTCAATTATCGAAACAAATGAATCGCATTGTCAAACAAAACCTTGCTTTTTCAATCAGTATCATTATTTTATTAGTGCTGTCTAACTTCTACCAAGTCATTGACCTTCCATTAGGAGTCATCGGCCATGAAGGGAGTACGATTTTAGTCATTTTAAACAGCCTGCGATTATTAAAAGCTTAAGTTTGTTCTGTAGAGGGTAGACACAATAAATCTGCCCTCTTGTACTTTATTAAAGAGAATTTAGCTTCATTGAATTCTTTAACTTTTCTAGTTAATTTTTTATATCTATATCTCCCATCAATCGCATTTCTTTCCCCTTTTCATTTCCTCATTTAATCCATTAATTTCTCCTCCAATAATAAGAACCGCTCCCGTTAAATAAAACCAAATTATTAAAACTATGATGACACCTAAACTTCCATACATCAATGTATAATTACCAAAATTATTAACGTAAAACGAAAAACCAATAGATGATGCAATCCATCCAACTGTTGAAAATATAGCACCAGGTAATACAGTTAAACATTGTATTTTTCGATTTGGAGTAATCGTATAGACAACACTAAATACAATAAAAAGTATAAGTGAACTAATAAACCAACGGATCGTTGACCATACGTGAATAAATTCGGCGGTCTTTCCAAGTTTTGAGAAAATATAAATACCTATGTTTTTGCCAAATACAGGTATAAGTAAAGCAACAAAAAAAACAAAAATCATCACAATCGTCAGTATAACCGACATACCACGAACAATGAGGAAATGCCGGTTCTCCTCAATTTCATAAGCCCGATTGACAGCACGAATGACTGCGTTCATTCCGTTAGACGCCGCCCAAAGAGTTGCTATAATCCCAAAAGATAATAAGCCGCTATTTTGACTTGCAAATATAGAATTTAGATTATCCCTTATAAAATCAAGGGTTTCTCCTGGTGCAAAGTCCTTCAGAAAATCCATAATATGGTGTTGATCAATCGGCAAATAAGGCAAAATGGAAAAAACAGATATTAACAAAGGAAATAACGATAATAGAAAAAAATAGGCTAACTGAGCAGAATACCCCAGTGCCTCATGTTTTTCAATACGAATAAAAAGCTTTACAAACCAGTTATCCTTATATCGTTCAATAAATTTTTGTATGTTCATTTGTCCCACCTGTTTTATTACCGCTTATAAATAATGTGCGCGAAATAGATAGAAATATGATTTGTTTAGATTGTGTAACTTTTTACTTTATTCATGCATTTGGGAAAGATCGTCATTTATCTTTTTTGTAGGTTGTTTCAATTCTTGTACTGTCTCAATTGTATTTTGACTCAACTTTTTTATCTCTGTCGCCTTTTCAGAAATAAACTGTAAATCTTCACTTATATTTCGGTACGCTTGTGTAAATTGATTTACTTTATTTTGGATACATTCAACCGTTTTTTGTGGATGAGAAACTACATCCTTTATTTTTCTACCAACTCTCTTACTATCCTCTGCAACTTGTTTTCGGACTTCTTTATCTAATAAAGTAACAGCACCACCAACCATAGCACCAATTACAAGTCCTTTCCAAAATTTACTGGACGTCATATATCCACATCCCTTCAATTTTTTATACAACTCTTGTTCAGGTTTAATAGCAATGACTTTACCAATTCATTTCTGTTAATTGATATCATGTTTTTTGTCATTAGAAACCTATCGGATAACAAAGCATTTTGCTTATTGAGTCAATCGAGCAATTCAATTTATGTAAAAATACCTCAAAAACTTATGTGATCCCTTTTTCATTTTTAATATGCTCCAGTAATGCGTGACAGCCTGCTGATACGAGCTCATAAACCAATTCAAAATTCCCTGTATAATACGGATCTGGTACTTCGTTTTCCGTTGTATCTGATACAAAGTCCATTAACTTCGCTATATTAGCACGTGGATTCTCTCGTTTTAGTCGATTAATCCCCGCTATGTTAGCATTATCCATGGCAATAATATAATCAAATTCATCTAAATCATTTACATTAAATTGTCTTGCAACTAAACCATCATAAGCAATATCATGTTTCTTTAAAATTTCACGAGTACCTCGATGAGGAGGCTCACCAATATGCCAACTCCCTAAACCAGCTGAGTCTACTATAATTTGATCCTCTAATCCTTCTTTTTTTATTAAATCACGAAATATCGCTTCAGCCATTGGAGACCGGCAAATATTACCTAAACAAACAAATAATACACGAATCATTATCCTCACCTTTAATATAATTATTAATGATCTATATCTAATCAGCATTATATCAAAATTTTATAATTCTTTGATTGAATATAATTACAACTTAATTAACCTATGATAAGATGGTAACAAAACGGATGGAAAGGAACGAAAAAATGAACTTATCTGTAAAGAGTCAGGAAAACATTGAATACATGTTAGAAGTCATTTTAGAAAAGCTGAACTTTATTAATATGGATGCGCTTAAATCAAGCGATATTAACGAAGAACGTTACGAAGAACTCGTTGATATTTATGAATTAGTTATGAGAAGGGACAGTTTCTCTCCAGCTGAAATTCAAGCAATCGCTGAAGAATTAGGTAATTTACGTAACAAGTAATAACCTCGGTAACATCGCAAAAACTCCTGGAAATATTGAGTGCGCTCCGTACTCTTCCAGGAGTTTTATGTTAATCTAAGTGATCTTGGTCTGTTAAAATAATTGGACCGTCTTTTGTAATTGCTATGGTATGTTCATATTGAGCTGAATTTTTCCCATCAATTGTACGAGCTGTCCAACCATTCGAATCCATTTTCGATAAATAAGTCCCAACATTCACCATCGGTTCAATTGTAAAAACCATCCCTTCCCGGATACGTGGTCCTTTACCTGGTAAACCATAGTGTGGAACATCAGGCTTCTCATGCATTGAAGGTCCAATACCATGACCAATAAATTCACGAACGACAGAAAACCCTTCTTGTTCAACATACGTTTGAATGGCATGACCTATATCTCCAATGCGGTTGCCAATTTTTGCTTGTTCAATTCCTTTATATAAAGCATTTTTTGTGACTTCCATTAATTTTTTATTTTCCTCAGATATTTCCCCCACTGCATAAGTCCAAGCTGAGTCTGCCAATGCGCCTCTTAAATTAACAACCATATCAATTGTCACAATATCACCTTTTTTTAACGGTGTTTTTCTAGGAAAACCATGGCATATTTCATCATTAATACTTGCGCATGTAGCATATTTGTAGCCGCGGTATCCAATCTGTTCTGGAATGGCATTATGCTTTTCTAGATATTCTCTAACAAACATTTCAATATCCCAAGAACTAATGCCCGGTTTAATCATTTTTGCAATTTCTTTATGGCAAGAAGCAAGAAGCTTACCTGCTTCATGCATTGCATCGATTTCACGTTTAGATTTTAATGTGATCATCATTCCACCCTCTTCAAGTATTTATATTCACATAAACAGATGCTATTACAACTATTAAATATATATAAGTTCAACATCATGAAATAATATTTTATCATATTTATTATTCATTATACGAACGATTAAAGCAAATGCTTTTCATTAATGTTTCTAAAAAAAACAATGAAAATAGCTGTACGCACGACTTCGTACAGCCTAAAAAACTAAATTTAATAACGATCGTCATCATCGTTTTCTTAATAGTCTAACTCCATTATTTTTCCAGTTCCAGCATCATTCCATTTCAAATTCAGTAAACGCATCTATAAGCTCTATTTTCTTTATACATAATCATCATCAACCTGTAAAAATTAGAAAATGATGGGAAATTTAGTTTTATTATAACAACCGGTTTTCGATCTTATTTTGATAGTTTTTAAACACTGTTGAATTCGTCTTTATTCTTCGTTTTGATAGTAGGGCGTTATACTGCAGCAGCTTTTTATTCAAGTCTTTCACAAGAAGCTCACGTTCTTCCTCATTTGTACTAGATTTAATTAAATCCTCAATGGTCATTATCTCTTTTCTTATTTCATTATCTTCTTCCGATTTATAACCTGCATTTTTTAAAATTCGATAGGCCATTCGTAAGTTTTTAGGAATACCCGAATCGTCATCTAACTCCAATGGTTTTCCAAATCCAGGTAAATTGTCAAACTCCCCTTCTTCATATGCCTTCTTTATTTTGTCATCAGCAATTCGCCAGAATTCCATCATACTTTCCCTCCTTTAATAAACTCATAAAAAAAGATCATTCAGTGGATGATAACGATATGTCCTTAAATCAATTCGATCATGTTTATCAACGACAACTCCTTCCTCTAATAATAACGTAATCTGTTTAAAGCGTAACTCTTCATCTTTAAAGGCTATTTCACCCTTTGCGTTAATCACACGATGCCAAGGTAATTGATATTTTTCACTTAATGAATGTAAAATACGAACAACTTGTCTTGCCCCACGAGGGCTTCCGGCTAAACGTGCAATTTGACCGTAAGTCATAACTTTTCCTTCTGGTATAGATTTTATGATTTGTATGACTTTTTCCGTAAATGGAGTCATTTGCATCATCCTTATAGTTTTATATTTAACGAGTTTATGCTAACAATTAACTAAAAAGACAATTCGAAACATATACTCAAATCCTATAAGTTTATTTCAAAATTTTCAGTTTTATAATAATAATAGATTACCATTAATTGACAACTTTTGATAAAATAAATTAATAAAAAATTTAATAGAGAGGGATTCTTAATGGGTGAATTTCAAAATAATTTAGAAAAATACGCAGAACTTGCTGTTAAAGTCGGTGTCAACATTCAAAAAGGACAAGTACTCGTTGTCAATGGATCTATTGAAAATGCTGAGTTTATTCGTTTAATTGTAAAAAAAGCTTATGAAGCCGGAGCCAAAGAAGTTCGTGTGAACTGGAAAGATGATATAGTTACGAAATTAAAATATATCTATGCAGCTGATGAAGTCTTTGATAATTATCCGCACTACCAAGCGATGGAACGTAATGAACTAGCTGAACAAGGAGCCGCTTTCCTTTCCATTGATTCACCTAACCCTGACTTACTTTGCGAAGTTGATCCAAAACGGATTTCCAAATCCAAAAAAGCAGCCGCAACAGCCTTAAAAAGATTTCAACAATTGGTACAATCAGATTACATGAGCTGGTCTATTGTCGGGGCCGCAACTCAAGCTTGGGCTGATAAAGTATTCCCAGAAGTGCCACCAAAAGACCGCGTTTTAAAACTTTGGGATGTAATTTTTAAAACTTGCCGTATAGATCAAGAAGATCCAATGCAAGCTTGGAAAATACATAATGAGCAACTCCATAAAGCTGTTCACTATTTAAATAAGAAAAAATATCAAAAACTACATTTTACTGCTCCAGGAACAGATTTAATGATTGGTTTGCCAAAAAGACATGTATGGTGTGGAGCAGGTAGTATTAACTCAGAAGGTATCGAATTCATGGCGAACTTACCAACCGAAGAAGTTTTCACTGTTCCACAAAGAGACGATGTCAACGGCTATGTAACAAGTACAAAACCGTTAATTTATGGTGGAAATGTAATAGAAAAATTCACTTTAAAATTTGAAAATGGGTGCATTGTGGATGTTACAGCAGAAAAAGGAGAAGCTCTTTTAAAAGAATTAATCAATACTGATGATGGGTCCCAATATTTAGGTGAAGTTGCCCTAGTCCCAAACGACTCTCCGATATCACACTCAAATCTTTTATTCTATAGTACCTTATTTGATGAAAATGCTTCAAATCATTTGGCCATTGGCAGTGGTTATGCGTTCTGTGTTGAAGGCGGGAAACAAATGAGCCAAGTGGAGTTACTGAGAAATGGAGTAAACCACAGTATCGTCCATGTTGATTTTATGATTGGATCAAGTGAAATGAATATCGATGGTATAACGAAAGACGGTCAAGCAGAACCTATTTTTAGAAATGGAAACTGGGCGATCGTATTTTAACTTAAAGTTCCTCGACATGAAAAAATTAATTTTCCCGCTACGCGATGAAACTTTTCTCTAATCAAAGACGTAAAATTATTAATTAATTTTTAGGAGGGAAAAAGATGCTTGTCTCTACAACAGATATTTTGCAAGGTAAAGATATTATTGAATATAAGGGTATCGTCTCTGGAGAAATCATTATGGGGGCGAACGTGGTTAGAGACTTTATGGCTAGTGTAACGGACTTTATTGGTGGTCGTTCAGGAGCCTATGAAGATAAATTATCAGAAGGAAGAGAACACGCAATTGAAGAAATGATCACAAAAGCAAAAAGATTAGGCGCAAATGCAGTTGTCGGTGTTGACTTAGATTTTGAGACGCTGCGTGACGGTATGATGATGGTGATCGCAACCGGAACAGCAGTAGTTGTTCGTTAGCAAGTTATATAAAATTAATTTTATTCCTTAGTAAAATAAATGATACAATCAACTATTTTATGATTTAGACATGATACTAGTCGATTCTTGTAGGGGGAGTTATAAGTGACCATTCTTTCAGAAATCTTAAAGCATAACGAAAAGTTTGTTCAAGAACAAAAATATATCAAATATGAGACAGATAAATATCCAAATAAACGCCTTGTCATCCTGACTTGTATGGATGCAAGACTCCTCGAGCTTCTTCCCGATGCTATGAACTTAAAAAATGGTGATGCGAAAATTTTACGTAATGCGGGAGCTTTAATTACAGAACCATTCGGAAGTATAATGAGAAGTATTTTAGTTTCTATTTACACTTTAAAAGCGAAAGAAGTAATGGTTATTGGACACCATGATTGTGGGATGGCCAATTTAGCCCCCGACGAAATGACAAAAATTATGATGGAACGGGGAATTTCCGAAGATACATTGCATACGCTGAATGCGTCAGGAATAGAGTTACAAAAGTGGTTAACAGGCTTTCGAAATGTAGAAGAGAGCGTAAGAAAAAGTGTAAGTACAATCAAAAACCATCCACTATTTCCACCCGATACTCCTGTTCATGGCTTAGTCATTGACCCGAAAACGGGTAAATTAGATTTAGTTGTTGAAGGATATGAAAAATAAACAAGGGGTGTCCACTTTTGGATGCCTCTTATATGTGCATAACTACATTTATTATTCATAATACATTGGCTCCTTTTTGCTCAATGTAAGTGAGATACCGATTTTTTTACACACAACAAAATAATGCAATAACATCAATACCATCGCCCCAGTATTCATTCCTAAAATTACACCATCCATTTGAAAAACACTGCTTGAACCAAATAAATACATAATCACAAATGTTACTACTGTTGCCCAAATATTATGGATAAAAGCATGTTTAACCATCCCCATTCCAATTAAAAAAGCTTGTAACGGAATCGTAAAGTAATGAAGTAGAAAATATGGCCACATCAATTGTAAATAATAGGATGCCATACTTGATTTAACAAACATACTCGTTAAAGGATTCGCAAAATAATAAAATAGAAAGCAAACTGGGACACCATAAAGCATAGTTAAGCCAATTACTTGTCGTAATAAACGAACAAGCCGGGACTGGTCAGTGTTAACAAAAGCGTTTGAAACATTGGGAATTAGTGCTGTATTAAGAGAATGAGCAATAAACGCCGGGAAAAATCCAATGGTCATAGCGACCCCTGTTACCATTCCGAAATGTTCTGTAGCCTCATTCATTGAAAGTCCTGCTGAAACAAGGATAAATTTTATAAAAAAAGGTTGAATCGCATGCGTTACCGCATAGAAGATTCGCATCGCTGTTGTTGGCAACGAAACTTCCATTAAACTTCTTAATATTTTATTTTTCGATATCCTTTCGACCGGGCGACTTTTCAAATATTTAATTTGCATAAAATAGGCAGACATTAAATAAATCAACACAAGTAATTCACTACCAATGATTGCACATAAAGCTACTAAAATCGACATTTCTAATTCAAAATCAAACAATTGAAACAACAAAACGAGCAAAAACAGATGAGTTCCTCTCCTAAAAAGGTTAGCGGTCGCAATCTTACTCATTTTTTGTATCCCCATAAAGTATCCTCGAGCAATTGACGCAACGGTTAATATCGGAATCAATAATAAAATTAACCAGCGTATGGCTGGGTGAATCTCACTAAATAATGGGAAGAAAATAAACATGATCGCTACTCCTGTTAGCAATACAGTCATGATGAGGAATGTAAGTTTCATCGCAAAACGTAACAATGTTAAATGGTACTTCTCTTCTCGTTCTGCAACAAATTTAGAAACGGATATATCTAACTCAAAGCTAGCAATAATCATAAGTAAGCCGATCACCGGAATAACGGTCATATATTGACCTATTCCATACTCCCCAAGTTCCTTTGCCAATGTTAAATTAATTAAAAACTCAATACATTCACTAATAAAGGCTGCTCCAGCTAAAATGATCGTCCCGCGCAAAAATGAATTCATACATTCTTCTCCTTTTATTTCTATAACCTGAAATCTATTCTCTATACCATATTTATGTGACAAGCATTCCAATTATTATTAACATTTATTTATACAGTCACTACAGGACAAACGATTACAAACAAGTATTTGACTATTTTTCACTACATAAGTCATCACACTTTTATCATAAAAGTATGGACTGAAAATATAATTGCTTCTAACGTTTTCACTAGTGTACCTTTTAATTTAAAGAAATTACTGTCACGAATTCACATATCTTTGGAAATTTAATAATTAATTATTTTGTTAAGAGGATTCACTAGAATACATTCCAAAATATAACGAATGACAGAAAGGAGAAAGCCGCATTTTATTAGATTCGAAATACTTATTTCATAATAAAGCTATTATTATCGGATTGTTCATTTATGGGCGAGACATGTTGATATATGAGTTTAGTGACAGTTTCTGATGTTTTCCCTTTCTCAAGAATTTAGATACCATCCCCCTCTTCTTGCATACAATAGTTAAAAAATGAAAGGAAGAGGTCTATGCCCATTTCGTTTCCTGTCACTATTCAAACTATGAAGGTAAGTGATGGACCCCAAAAATATGTATATTATCCACAAGTCACACAGTTAAAAAACAGGCAAATTGAACAACACATCAATCGAACAATTATCAACCACACACAAAAATTAATGGATATACAATTTGGAAATATGCCCTCCGTTATAGTTGAAATGGTTGGTTCCTTTGAAATAAAAAATAATCAGCGTGATATTTTAAGTCTCACCTTATCAAATTATGCTTATCCTGATCGTGCAGCCCACGGTATGACATATTTGGAGGCATTAACATTTAATGTTATAACAGGTAAACAATACCAGTTAAAGGACTTATTTAAACCTGGTAGCAATTATATTGAAATCATCTCAAGGATAATTAAAGAACAAATTAAAAAGCGGGATTTACCTATAATCAATGAATTTAGAGAGATAAAGCCTGACCAAGATTTCTATATTGCCGATAAAACAGTCGTCATATATTTTCAGCTGTACGATTTAGTGCCTTATGCCTATGGTTTTCCAATGTTTCCTATTTCTATTTACGACATTCAAGATATTATTGATGAAAATGGACCGCTCGGTAAAATGCTTGCAGGTAATTAATTTCAATTCAAAGGACCATAACAAGCGACATTATAAAAATAAGATTATTCAACCAGAACGGGTAATTCCACTGCCTTAGTAGCTGATGAGAATGAACACTAAAATGACAACAAAAAAAGTTGTCCAGAAAGTCTAATTTTTTGGTATGTTGGCGGACTCGATCCAGTAGCACGACCTCATCATCTAAAGCACACAAGCACATCTTCGGCTCTTGTTTTCTCGCTGGAGTCTCCGCCAACTCATACTTCAAGAATAAAAATTACTTTTAAGACTTGTTGGACAACCTCTTTTTGTAAGATCAATCTAAAAAATCATTCTTTTTTACAATTCGCTATCTTTTATCACGATCTATTAATATTTGAAAACTACATTTCCTTCTATCAACATATTTATCAACTTATTTAAAAGTCATTTAGAAATAAGTTAATCGACAATTTTCGTAATAATGCTTGTATATAATAACAGTAACTTCAATATAGAAAGGAGTTGTGTTTCCACTAGCAAATTATTTTAAGGAGGGATATGATGAAATTCAAAAAAATTTTCGTCATTTCATTAGTAACACTTGCCCTTTTGTTTGTAGGAGCATGTAGTAACAGTCAAGAAGCACCAGAAGATCAACCAGTAGATTCAATACCATCTGAATCAGATAATACAGATTCAAGTTTAGATGCTGACGATCAACCGGCAACCAATAGTGAGTTAGAATCTGACTTGCCATCAAATGATAATGAGTTAGAGTCCGACAAATCAGAAAATGAGCTTGAGTATGAAGATTCCTTTGAAAATGAGGATGAAACAACGGATAGCGAAGAATAATTTTACAATGGCAATCTCCCTTTAACTCTTACTCTTTTCATTCGGCAAAGAACGGTATGTTCTTTGCCTTGATAATCCTTAATAGATAGGATTGAATTAATTAAGTATATAAATAGGCAAACTTCGCAATAATATTGGCCCTTATCTGTAGTTGACCTGGTTCAATCGGAGTACTGACTCCGGCTACTTTTGTAGCCTCAAAAGTTTGAAATGGAACAGGTACGATACCTTCCTTTGCTTCAGTGATTTCAAATGGAATTGGATTCAAATTGACTCCCAGTGCTCCAGATATGGTTCGCGCCTTACTTTGTGCATCCCTTAACGCTAATACTAAAGCTTCATTATACCGTTCTGAACGATTTGTGATATCAAAACGCACATTGTAAATAACATTAGCCCCTGCTTTAACAACTGCATCGACAACCTCCCCAACTTGGGCAATTTCTTCTACCTTCACTTCCAATAAATGACGTACTTCATATCCTCGAAATATTTGCTTGCCTTCCACATAATCGTACACATTATTAATTCGATATTCAGTCGTGCGAATATGTTCCTGTGGGACTTGTAAATGATAGATTGCTTGAATAACGTTAGCTGATATCTGACTATTTTCCGCTTGAGCTGCCTGCAGATTTTTACTTTCTGTCTCAACTCCAACTGTGATGTAAGCAACGTTCGGTTGTACCAAAACCATTCCTTCTCCACTAATCGTAATTACATTGACTTCCCTTCGTGGTGATACCTGAATAGGAATTGAATTTCGATATGGGTATCCATATAGCAAATTTATCTCTCCTTTAATAAATCAATATACCAACTGTAATATTGAATTTACCATTCTTTATTTCATGAAATTTGATCTGTCACTAATAAAAAAATCTATATAATAAAAAATATGCTTTACATATGGAATCTATTATCCAAATTATAGCGATTATTTCCCACTCCTAATCACCATTAAAAAAATTCTTTTTTTGTTGCATTTTTCGATTACATTTTTCCATAAAAAGATATAGAATAATGGTTTGTAGTCAATTTATTAAAAGGACGGGAAAAACGATGACACAAGAAAAAAATAAATATCAAGACCAGTCGCTTTTTAGTATAACTTGGCCATTATTTATTGAACTTTCTTTACACATGAGCATTGGGATTATTGCCACGCTCATGTTAAGTCACTATTCGGATAATGCTGTAGCAGGCGTTGGAGTTGCCAACCAGATATTGAATATTGCCATATTAGTGTTTAATATTACAGCAATTGGAGCGACCATTCTAATTGGTCAAAACATTGGAGCGAATCGTCTTGATATAGCGAGACGACTTGCCCGATCCAGTATTGGTTTTAACTTATGGGTTGGAATCGGAGTTACAATTATCGCTATTATTTTTTGTGACACATTCCTTGCCTTTTACGGCTTGGAAGGTGCAGTGCTTCAATATGCTGCTACATTTGTAAAAATTACAGGTCTTTCTTTGTTTTTAGAAGCGATCTCGCTGGCATTTAGCGCTATCTTACGCAGTCACGGACATACAAAAGACGCAATGGTAATCACCGTCATCATGAACGGTATTAGTGTTATAGGAAATATATTATCCGTTACCGGTATTTTCGGTTTACCTATTACCGGTGTTACTGGTGTTGCATGGTCTATTGTCATTGCACGTATTTTCGCTGTCTTTGCTTTCATATTCATTGTAAATAAACGATTAGCTTTGAAAATTGCAATCACTGATTTTATTAAATTTAACAAGAAAGATATCCAAAACTTATTATCTATCGGTGTACCTTCAGCAGGAGAGAACCTTTCCTATCAATTTTCACAAATTATGATTACAAGTTTTGTTGCCATCCTTGGTTCTGCAGCCCTATCTGCTCGCGTTTATATATTAAATTTATCGATGCTTTGTTTCTTATTTACAATGGCTATTGCTCAAGGAACACAAATCTTAATTGCTCGATATATCGGCGGAAAACAATTTGATCAAGCGGTAAAAAGAGGAATCAAAACATTAAAAATTTCTATGTTCGTTTCATTACTCTCGTCTCTTCTCATCGCCTTAGTCGGGGATTCTTTATTGAAAGTATTTACGAGCGATCCGGAAATTATTGCAGTTGCATTACCAGTTTTATGGGCAATTGTTTTTATAGAACCAGGTCGAGCAATGAATATTGTCCTAATGGGAGCTTTAAAATCAGCTGGTGATGTTAGATTCCCTGTCGTCATTGGAATTATTTGTATGTGGGGATTAGCTGTTAGCCTTAGTTATTTATTTGGTATTACCTTCAGTTTAGGACTACTTGGTATATGGCTTGCCCAAGGTATTGATGAATGGGTTCGTGGGTTATTTGCCTTGAAACGTTGGAAAGGTAGACCGTGGGAAAGAAGAGCAGTGATAAAATTTGATAACTAGTTGAACGTAATGGCATATTGATCTTTCCATTAAGGTTGATCAGTATGCCATTATTTTGTATTGCCTGATCGTCCATCATTAACATTTTAGTCCCTATATAGGAATTTATGGAAAATAATACATTATATTTTTAACATTTATGAAAAATCATGTAGCTGAATTTCACTACCTCCCATATGATATGGTATAAAAGCCTATTTGTTTGATCTGAATGGAGGTTTTTTTATGTGTGCCCATTGGGGAGTTGATTCAGCTACTAAAGTGACAAATGAATTGTATCATTACGTTATGTATAATTTCGGAAAACCAGAATTTTGGGGACGATCTTTATCTACTGTCCAAGGTCGTGCCGAAGGACTAACAAAAGAAGAAGTTGAGCTACTACACAACAATGGAACAAAAGTATTACCGATCTATAATGGTGTTAAAGAAGCAGTTGGTTACCAACAAGGAAGAACGGTAGGCATCAATACCATTTTTCATGCAAGACGACTTGCCATTCCTGAGGGTACTATATTATTTGCTAGTGTCGAACCTTTCGTTCTTATTGATGAGGAATGGATTAGAGGATATGTTGATGTTCTCATCCCTTGTGGTTATCGGTCGGGAATATATTATAATCCTGTACAAGGTGACTTTAACATTGCCTATTGTAATGCTATTCGTAACGATCCAAAAGTAGCGAATCAATTAATCTTATGGAGTGCAGCACCTGAACTAGAGGCTACAAAACGTTCTGAATCCCCCCCTTTCAATCCGATTAAACCATCGAGTCGAGCAAATGTGTGGGGCTGGCAATATGGTCGAGACATAGAAACTCATTCATTTGATACGAACTTAATTGAACGAAAGTTATATAATTTACTTTGGTAAGCATGTATGATCATAAAAAGAAATGGTAGTAGGATATTATTGAATCCATACTACCATCATTTGTAAATACGGGAAATTATGCCTTCACAGATGTATCTTTCCTATTTGATACAAAAGAGTTCCAAGCTTCAATTATTAAGAATACACATAGTACAAATAAAATGAAGCCAGAAATCGTTAATAACCAGTTACTAGTCGCAAAGTTTTGATACATTAAAACGCCAAGCGCTGAAAGCGTTAAAATAAACATGAATACCATTGGAATAAGTGTGAACATGGATTTAATGCCTCTTTTAACTAACCATGCACTGACGGCCATTAATGCCAATGCACCTAACATTTGATTGGCAGATCCAAATAGTGGCCATAGGTCTGCCCAAGTTCCGGAAAAAGCTAATGCAGCTGCACCTACAACAATAACAACGGTTGCTACATGTTGATTATGGAAAAACTTACTTCTTCCCTCTGCAAACTCTTGTACAGCATATTTACCCAAGCGAGTTGCCGAATCCAAAGTTGTCATTAAGAAAGCAGAGGCTGCCAAAGAAACAAAGGTAACACCCGTAGCCTCTGGTAATCCAAAGGCATTCATAAAATGGGCTAATCCTAACGCAAAGGTTGGAATTGGACCTCCGGCTTCAGCTAAACGCTCTGAAAATGCACCAGATGTTAAATATGCAACTGATATAATAACGATAATAGCGAGAAAACCTTCAATTAACATACCACCATAGGCAATAAAACGACCATTTTTCTCGTTATCAAGCTGTTTTGCTGTTGTTCCACTGGCAACAAGAGAATGAAACCCTGAAATTGCACCGCACGCAATAGTGATAAATAAAATCGGGAACAGTGGACCTAAAGTATCATTATAGAATCCTGTAAATCCAGTCATTTGAATGGTTGGATTGGTAATTATAATTCCGATAAATCCACCTAACATCATTCCGTACAGTAAATATGAGTTTAAGTAATCACGAGGTTGTAATAGAACCCAAACTGGTAAGACTGAAGCAACATATGAATATATAAGTAAAATAAAAATCCATACAGATGCACTAAATTGAATAGGGAAAAGAATACCTAACCAAACACACATAAACATAACAATGACGCCAATTATACTTGCTACTACAAAATTCACGCGCATTTGGTTTACTGCAAATCCAAATATCATTGCTACGGTTATAAACAATAATGAAGCTGTAGCAGCAGCAGGTTGAGCAGCAAATGTATCAGCAACTAAAACACAGAAAACACCGACAATCAGAATAATAGTGGCAATTGAAAAAGATAAGAATAGCGTTTGTCCACGTTTACCTATATATTCTTTAATAATTGTTCCAATTGATTGCGCTTTATGACGAATAGAAGCTTGAAGTGATGTATAGTCATGAACACCTCCGAAAAATATACTTCCTAAAATGATCCAAAATACCGCTGGGATCCAACCAAAAACGGCAGCCGTTATTGGTCCAACAATAGGTCCTCCTCCAGCAATCGTTGCAAAGTGGTGACCTAAAAGAACTGGCTTATTTGCGGCTACATAGTCTACCCCATCAGCCATTTCAATCGCCGGCGTTTTACGATTCGGATCGACTTGCAATTTTTTATCGAGATATTTTCCATACGTAAAATAAGCAACAATAAAGATAATAGCAGAAATTAACATTAATAAAATTCCACTCATAATTGAATCCCTTCCCCCTTTAGCAATTTTTCAATGGATTTGACAAAGGGCTTTCCTTTCGGATGGACATAGACCGTGTAATCTTTAAGATTGATTAAAACTTTATACATTTCTATCCATCCATGAAAACCAAATTTTAGAAATTTCAGTTTTCTAAAACGCTTCACCTCCTTTATTATCGTTTTATCGACTTGCTGATCTGTAACGGTAATGCATAAGATGATGGTTGACATGTGTTCGTTGTCATCTGGAATGTATTCAAACATATTTTCTTCTACTGCCTTTTGAAAACGCTGCATATGTTCTATTGAAATCTGATTATGGCAAATTGACGTAAAGACGAGCTGTTGATTTTCAACACCATATACCTTTATTTTTTTTGAAATCATGTATCGTTCGTCTCGTCTTTTATAAATGGCCATGAATGGTAGTGAAAAATCATTTAATTTCTCATCTCGATATACATCAAAGAAAGGGGTATACTTATTAGCTAATTCATTGACAAAACCGGATATTTTATTTGCTTCATTCACGTTGAAACCTCCATAGCTTGTTATAAGAGATGTAGGATTAATATTTAAAATCTTGTCAATCCATCTACTTGAATGGTTTGGAAGGGACCAAATCCTGAATGTTTTAATTTAATAACACGATCTTTAAACTCTAGTTTTTTATCTATAAAAAGAGAAATATTTCCTAATTTTATTTCTTTAAACATCTGAAGTTTTTCTGGCTTTGTATATTGGATTACAACTTCATGAATAGGAACACAACAGCTTTCTAGACATATACTTGATATTGTCATCATATTTCCCTTTTTTGATAAAAAATTTTGCGCCTTTTCATCTATTGATATTTGTAGCTCCATACACCCTCCTCCTTTAATGAACAGGAAAGTTATGAGAATTTTCTGATATATTGACCGTTATTATATTTATAATACAAAAGCCTTAAGAAAATTGAAATAGTTTTTTAAAAATGAGACTTATATTTTTTATAGATTAATATCCAAAATTTAATTAATATTTTATATTATTTTAATAAATAAAAAGCTATCCGTCTAACGGATAGCTTCAGCTTGTAGACAAAGTCCCTAACTAGTGGCCAAATCTACAGGCTTTTTTTGTCTAATAGGGATAGAATTCTTGGTTAACGGGGGAAATTTAGGATGTTATCGAAGCGTACAGACAATAATCGAAATCAATTGGAAATGGTGGCTCTTGATCAATTGGTTCCAGAAGATCATTTGGT